>CADCPN010000018.1 GCA_902803375.1 uncultured Erysipelotrichaceae bacterium
AACGGGCCGCGCATGCCTAATTCTAGCAAAAAAACTCGGGTTCGCCCGAGTTCCGACCGAAATTCATTTCGGTTTTGTTCTTCCTTTGCCACAAAAAATGTATTTACAAAAGATGTTCATTTCCTTTCCGTGCATATGCATGGAAACACGTAGCGCGCTGAAATTGAAACGCAGATTGGCGCTATGGACAAAAACAAAAAAGCGGAAGCGACGCCCCCTCTTGTTCACATTGTGGAAGGCCTTGCTTTCATTCTTTTTCTTTGCTGATTGCGAAATCACAGGACAATTCGGCGAAAAACGCTACGAAAATTGACGAAAGCACTATATCGGCAAACTTTCGATGAAATGTGGAAAAAATCTTTTTTAGGAAACGGTAAAAAAATAACAAAGAAAACACTTGCAAAAACTTGTACTGGCATTAATGTATGCGCTATAAATCCAAACGCATTCTCATTCGTTGCGAAGTAATGCCGTGTGGATAAAAGGAGAATTTCCATGAAGAAAACCTCATTAATCGCCGCGTTCGCCTTGTCTGCGAGCACCCTAATGGGTCTTGCTGCTTGCGGACCGACCCCCGCTGCCTCCAGCGAAAATAGCTCTGACAGCTCTTCTGCCGCAGTCATTATCCCGAAGACCATCTTCACCAGCTATCAGGGTGAAGCTCCGGAATACACCCTCGTCAATGAGTGGGTCGACCTCGACACCTTTGTCGCCGTCCAGATGAACGATAAGTCCTATACCCACGACTACAGCGTCTACGTTGCTTCCGATGACGTCGTCGTCGAAGGACACAAAGTCGCTGCCACTGCCACCGGTGACTTCGACGTCCGCGTCTTTGCTGGCGCCGAATCCTATGCCGCCGCCACCATCAAGGCCAGCATCACCCTCAAGTTCGTTGATGAGTTCCAGGCTCAGGTCATCGATTTCCTTGCCCCGCTAGCCGAGAACCCGAAGAACCTCACCATCGACATGCTCGACATGTCCCAGTCCGGCAATCTCTCTTATAGCGGAAAGACCTTCCTCCACAACGAGAACTATGCCGCTGCCTTCGATAAGACCAACCCTGGCTCCGTCATCGATGGCGAAGCGAATTCCTTCCTCCTTGTTAGGTCTTTAAGCGATGGCAAGTCCTACACCGGCCACTTCGGCGAGGATGGCAAGCCGGTCTTCGATCCGGGCGACGTCACCGCTAACTACGACTATTACTACCTCACTGGCGACGTCTCCATCGACGGCCTCTCCACCTCCTATGTCGCTGAGGATGGCGAGGCTCTCCTCTATGGCGATGCAAACTTCACCACCAATCTTCTTACCTATGGCGCTTCCTTTCCGCTAGAAAGAAAAGGCTACACCGCAGACAACGCCCTCATCCTCGGCGGCAGCTATAACGAGGCTGGCGACATGCTTGAGCACCTCTATGTTGTCCCGTTTTTCTCTAACGGCGAGAAAAAATACAACTATGGCGTCCTCGATATCTATGGCATCGGCACCTCTACCAATGCCGCCATCGAAGCTGCCATGACCGATCCCTCTTACCTCCCGGCTAAGATCGAATCCCCGGAAGTCACCACCACGATGAACGCTGCCGTCACCGCCGGCAACTACACCGTTGAGATGAATGCCTATGCCGTTGATGCTTCTGGCAAGAAGCTCACCCCGACTGCTGCTGACGCTAAAGATTACGCCTACTGCCAGCTCTTTGGCGCTATGGGAGATCTCAAGATGACCTCCTACGTCACTGAAGATGGCATCTACTCCAAGACCCTCGTCGGCGAGAAAACCCTCGATGAGCGCGCTTACTTCAATAGAGATGGCAAGGTCTACTCCGGCGTCATCGGTGAGAAGGATGATTCCTTCAAGGTCAGCGAAGTTGCCGGCGCAACCGATGCCAAGGACACTGCCGACTTCAAGTCCCGCACCCTCAGCACCGTCGAGGCCGCTGATGTCGCTTCCGTCACCTGGAAGACCAAGACCACCGAAGGCACCGCTATCACCTTCACTGGCGCGACTGGCGATAACGATGGTTCCACCGACCAGATGGGCCTCTATCGCAATCTTCTTAAGCTTGCTGCCATGCCGGTTTATATAACCATTGGCGACAACCTCTCTGAGAACCTCACCACCCCGGTCGACTTCGACGGTGGCGTCAAGCACAGCCTTGGCCTCTACGATAATTTCGACTCCTTCACCGTCGATGCCTCTAACAAGACCATCGAGGTCTCCGTCACTGCCTACCTCCCAATCGGCCTAGCTAACGGTTATTACCACATGGACTTCAAGGTTTCCGCGGTTGGCTCCACCGCCTTCGACTTCGCTACCGTCGTCGACCGCGCCGCCACCCCGGTCGCCTCTTCCTCGGCTGAATAAATTGGTACTAGAACCTTAAGGTTCAAAACACTAAAATTTCTTCGCCTTAAAAGGACCCTCTGCAAAGGGGGTCCTCTTGTTGCGATTAGACTCTTATTTGAGAAAGGAACAAAAACATGAATAAGAAATCCGCTGCGATCTTGTTGGTTTCCGCTACTACCCTCATCGGTTTGGCTTCTTGTGGCCCGTCCAGCAATAACAACAACCTCCACACCTACAACACCTACCTCAGCACCTCCCCGACCAACTGGAACGTTCATAACTGGCAGACTGCCGACGAATCCTATGTCCAGAGCTTCACCGAGATCGGCTTCTACGACACTGTCCTTAACGATGCTCGCGATGGCTACGATTTCGTCACCGAGATGGCTTCCGCTTTCCCAGAGATGGTCGCTCCGGGCGATTTGTCCGATGAGGAAGTCAACGCCTTCTATTCCGAGGCTGGCAACGCCGACGAGAAGATGGTCTGGGACATCAAGCTCAACAAGGACGCCGTCTGGGAGGATGGCACCCCGATCAAAGCCGCCGACTACGTCCAGTCCATGCAGCTCCAGCTTGATCCTGACTATGCCAACTATCGCGCCGATAGCTATTACAACGGCAACCTCGTGATCGCCAACGCCGAGAAAATCTATAAGTCCGGCCGTCAGACCATCGAAGCCGCCTATGGCCACCTCAACAACAAGGGCAACGTCCCCAATGACTCCGGCATCTACTACATCAACCTTGGCAGAGATACCGCCTATGTCTCCAACATCTTTGGTGAAGACGCTTCCTCCAGCTCTTTCTACACCCTTTTGAATCAGCGCGCCTCCAAAGGCTCCGATGCCATGGAACTCGCTGCCAAGCGCATCACCAACGGCTTCGCCAACATGCTCATGATCAAGTTCAAGCAGGGCAAGCTCAAGTTCACCTCCGAAGATAAGCCCGAAGACTGGGAAAAGGTCTCTAAGCCTAGCGACGTCAAGTCCGATTGGATGAACTACAACATCGATCTCACCGAGTTTGATAACGAAGAGGTCATGACCGTCAAGACCAACTCCGACGATTGGTCCGAGTCTAACCGGACCCGCTATACCATGGCCGCCCTCAAGAAGGACCTCTCCACCTTTGTCGCCGCCATGAACCGCGGCGAAGGCTCCACCGCTTCCTATAACTGGAAGCTCCCGCTATTCACCCTCATCACCAATGATGACTTCGAAGGCCAGATGGGCCTCAAAGCCATTGACGATTACACTCTTCGCCTCTACCTCGCCAAGCAGATCTCCTCTCTGGACCTCCGCTTCGCCCTCTCCTCCAACTGGCTCGTTAAGACCGACCTTTATGAGAAGCTCACTTCTCAGTCTGCTGGCGGCGGCCTCCAGACCAAATACGCCTCTAACGCCGTCGAGAACTACATGTCCTATGGTCCTTACAAGCTCACCTACTTCGAGGCTGGCAAGGAAATCAAGATGGAGAAGAATGAGAAGTGGTACGGCTACAAAGATGGCAAGCATACCTTCACCGTCCATAACTCCAACTCCAAGTTCAACGGAAAGACCATCGATGAATTCCAGATGGACGTCATCGACACCAAGATCATCCAGACCCACGAAACCGCCGTTGCCGAATTCGAAGCCGGCCGTCTCGATGACATCGATCTCAACGTCAACGACATGAAGAAATATGGTCAGTCCGGCCGCAGATCCACCACCTACGAATCCTACACCCAGAAGATCTCCCTCAACTCCGACTTCGAGAAACTCGCTTCTCGCCAGTCCGGATCCATCAACAAGACCATCCTTGCCAATGCGGACTTCCGCAAGGGCCTAAGCCTTGCCATCAACCGCAACGAGTTCGCCGCTCAGGCCACCGCCGGTTCCAAGGCTTCCACCAACCTTCTTAACGACCTTTATCTCGCCAATAACGCCACCGGTGAATCCTATCGTTCCACCAAGCAGGGCAAGACCGTCTATGGCTCCGTCTATAACCACCTCGGCGGTTCCTCCATCGATGAGGAATCCGGCGCAGCGCTAGCTGAAGACAAGAACGGCTTCAACGCCACCCTTGCCGCTCAATACCTCGCCAAGGGCCTAAAGACCGAGCTCGAATCCACCAGAGCGGGCTCCATCTCCAAAGGCCAGTCCATCGAGCTCGATTTCCCGGTCTACGATGAGAAGTCTGCCAACACCATCGCCGCCGATACCCTCATCAACGCTTCCTGGACCGCTGCCATCACCAAGGCCAACGCCATCCTCGTCTCGGAAGGCGTCCTCGGCGCTGGCGACCCCGGGTTCTCCATCAAGACCAAGATGATCCAGGACCAGGATTACTACACCTCCGCCAAAAACGGCGCTTATGAAATGATCTTCTCCATCTGGGGCGGCGCGGCCATCAACCCCTATGGCCTCATGGAGGTCTATGCCAAGACCACCTTCGAATCCACCTGCGAATATGGCTTCAAGGGACATCAGGGCAGCACCTACCTCACCTTCGATTACGACGAAGACGGCACCGAAGAGAAGAAGTCCTTCAACGACTGGTATGAAATGATGGCCAACACCCTCGTCGAGGGCGACTATGAAGATGCGGTCAAAGCCGGCGGCGCCAAGCTCGCCGAGTGGAGCAAGATCCATGAGCAGAAGCTCAACATCCTCTCCCACGTCGAAGCCGGCATCCTCAACCGCTTCGAGGCTATCCCGCTTGTTGCCCGTGGCACCTCCTCCCTCCGTTCCTTCAAGATCGAGAACGCCACTGACACCTACGTCTCCCTCATCGGTTACGGCGGAATCCGCAAGATGACCTTTGAGTACGACGACGGCGCCTGGAGCGACCTCGTCAAGTCCTATAATGGCAACCTCTCCACCGCTTATGCCGGTGCTGGTGCCGAAGACTGATTCAAGACCTTACAAACGTCTCTTCTAACGAAATTTAGGATTGACAAAAGTAGAAAAATGGGCAAGTTTCGGCTTACCCATTTTTTCTTATCCTAGACATTGCGTAGCAATCTAGTAAAATATCCGCGCACTATGAGTAAAACAAAGCAAACTTTAATTTACATTCTCCAGCGCCTTGCTCTTATGGTTTTGACCTTCTTGGTCATCTTCTTCATCTGCTTTGCGCTCGTCAGAATGCTCCCTGTCAACCCTGGACAGGGCATGAACGACCCGGAAACGTTCTGGAAGATGATGGTCAACCAAGGCCGTTACCGCAAGGTTGGCAACGAGTATGTTGCCATCCCGGTTCTGGAGCAGCTAGGAACCTTCCTTAAGCAGCTTTTCGACCCGACCTTTAAGGGCTCCCGCCTAGGCTACGCTTATCACGTCTCCGGCTACTGGCTGGAATCTCCGGCCAGCGTCCTCTTCTCCAAGATGCCGCCGACTATCCTTATCAACATCTACTCGGTCATCTTCTCTGTTCCGCTAGGCATCGGCATCGGCATCTTCATGGCGCTAAAAAAGAACAAGTGGGAGGATACCGTCCTTTCCATTTTGATCATGGTCACGATCTCCGTCCCTAGCTTCGTCTACGCCTTCATGCTCCAGTATCTTTTCGCCTACGTCTGGCAGATTCTTCCGGCCCAGACCGCGTCGGCTTCCGCTGGATGGCTAAGCGGCGAGATGTTTAAGTCCATGCTCCTCCCGGTTTTGTCCATGTCCTTCGGCTCCATTGCCGGCTATGCCCGTTATACCCGCGCTGAGCTTACCGAAGTCCTCACCAGCGACTTCATGCTCCTTGCCCGCACCAAGGGCCTAACCCGCACCCAGGCCACCGTTCGCCATGCTTTCCGCAACTCCCTCGTCCCCATCTTCCCGATGCTGCTAGGCGAGATCATCTCCGTTCTCTCTGGCTCTTTGATCATCGAGAACATCTTCGGCGTCAATGGCGTCGGCGCCGTCTATCTTAACGCCATCACCACCCGCGACTACGACGTCTTCCAGTTCGTCTCGATGTTCTATATCAGCATCGGACTGATTGGCACCCTCGTCGTCGATATCTCTTATGGTCTAGTTGACCCGCGCATCAGAATGGGGAGCAGCAAATAATGGCTAAGCATATCGTTAAGAATATCGCGGCGGTTAACGCTGCGAACTCCGTCGAGGCAAAGACCTTCGACTCCGCCTCCTTCGCCCGCGGCGAAAACGAGGCTAACCTCCACGACCAGGCTTTCGAAACGAAGCCGGTCTCCTTCCTTCAGGATTCTTTCCGCCGCTTTGCAAAGAACAAGGGCTCCATCGCCGCGGCCATCGTCATCCTCATCATTGCTTTGTTCGGCCTCATCGTCCCCATCGCCTCCCCGATGGCCCACGTTGACCCGGTCCACTACCCGCAGGGCTATAGCGATGCCAATTTCTCGTTTGTCACGCCGTGTCTAGAGATATTCCACGGCTCCGGCTTTTGGGATGGCTCTAAGAAAGTGACCCTCAATGCCAACGCCTACCGCGCCCTCCAGCTCGATGACTCCAACCACGCTAGATACTATGGCGAAGGCGTGAGAAACCAGGGCAAGCTTGGTGAAGTCACTTATTCTGTCAGAGTCGACACCTATGCTATCGGCAACAAGGTCGTCACCGTCGATTCCTCCGTCTTCGAGAAGGTCTATGCTGAGAATAAGCGCCTTATTGCTGCTGGCAAAAAGAGCATCATGAAGCCCCTTATCGACTACACTGCCTATGTCGATGCCTACGTCGAGAAGATGGAAAAAGATGGCCAGGGCGCTACCATCATCGCCTCCATCAAGGACAAGATGACCAACTACTACGCCCAGAACGCCTCCGTCTATTACGCCCTTTCCGCCCAAAGAAGCGATGGCTCCTATCAGGATTCCATCTTCTATCCGGCCAACAAGGACATGGAACGCACCTCCAATAACGACCAGGTTGCCCCCCTTTATTCCTCTTCTTTATATGAAGAGCATAACGGCCAATACACCATCCGCGTTGATTACTTCGACTATTTCACTCTCGTCCGCGGCTTCAAGCCCTATTACGCCTTCGGCGCCAATGAGCAGGGCCAGGACCTCTTCCTCCGTCTGGCGCAGGGTACTCGTTTCTCTTTGCTTCTAGGCATCGGCATCTCCGCCATCAACTTGGTCATCGGCCTCATCTGGGGCGCGGTCTCCGGCTACTATGGCGGCAACGTCGACCTTGTCATGGAGCGCGTCACCGACATCATCGCCAACATTCCTAGCATCGTCATCCTCACCGTCGCCTCCATCCAGTTCGGCCATAACGCCGAGCTAAAGGCCGCCATCGGCGAGCAGGGCGTCATCGTCTTGGCGTTCCTTCTTGCCTTCGTCTATTCTGGCTGGGTAGGAGTTGCCGGCACCACCCGTATGCAGTTCTATCGCTTCAAGGGCCAGGAATACGTTCTTGCCTCTAGAACTTTGGGCGCCAAGGACAGAAGGCTTATCTTCCGCCACATCCTCCCGAACGCCGCCGGTACCCTTGTTACCTCTAGTGTCTTAATGATCCCAGGCGTCATCTTCTCTGAATCCTCCTTGTCCTATTTGGGCATCATTAGCTTTAGATCGGTCGGACTTTCCTCCATCGGCGTTCTTCTTGATGAAGGAAACGGCAACCTCCAGAGCAACCCGCACGTCTTGCTTTTCCCCTGCTTGATCATCTCACTGCTCATGATTTCGTTTAACTTGTTTGGCAACGGTCTCCGCGATGCCTTCAATACCTCGTTGAAAGGAGCTGAAGATTAATGGATTCCGCAGAACGCAGCAACAAGGTTCTTGAGGTCAAAAACCTAAGAATCTCCTTCAAGACCAACGGCGGCACCGTCAAGGCCGTCCGCGGCATTTCCTTTTCCTTATATAAGAACCGCACCCTCGCCATCGTCGGCGAGTCCGGCTCTGGCAAGTCCGTCACCTCCAAGGCGATCTTGGGCATCCTCGCCAACAACAAGATCATCGAAGGCGGCCAGATCATCTATGATGGCAAGGACCTGCTTACCCTCCCAGAAGAGCAGTTCACGAAGCTTCGCGGCGTCAAGCTCTCGATGATCTTCCAAGATCCGCTATCCTCGCTTAACCCGATCATGATCGTCGGCAAGCAGCTTACCGAGGCGATCGTGCTCAAACATCGCGCCGATAAGAAAGAGGGCAAGAGGATGCTCGCCAAGCTCGGCGTCCGTCTCAAGTCCACCGACGCGGCCAAATACGCAGAACTAGAGAATACCCTTAAGTCCTGCAAAGATCCCGAGAACATCGATCTCTCCTCTTATTTTGACTTCTTCCACACCGCCGTCATGGAAAGCGCGGAACGCCGTAACCAAGGCATCTCCACCGCTTTGCCTGCCATTAAGGAAGTCTATGAGAAGTACTTCTCTGGCGATACTATCGACGTCGAAGGCTCCGAGAAGGCCCTCAAGGGAATCTATCATCTCCTCAAATCCTGCAACCTCGATATTGACGTCGAAGTCGATAACGTCGTCTCCACCTTCCCTATCCTCACTAAGAAGGAATATAAGGAAGTCAACCTTGCCTATTCTCTCCTATCTCAGCGGCAAGCTGACCTTAAGAAAGAAGGTGTCGAAGACTATTGGAGCCTAAGCGCCGCTACTCGCGCCAAGCGACGTGAGGTCATCATGACCCCAGAAGAGCATATGGCCGCCATCGTCAATGCGACCTCTGACCTGCTCGCCCATCTAGAAGCCCTCTTGGTAGAGACCCCAGAAGAGGTCGAGGCCAATGCCCGCCACATCCTTGATCGGTACACCGAATTCTACAAGAAGTCGGTTTCCACTCTCTCCTCTGAAAAGGCCAAAGAGCAGGCGATCAAGATGCTGGGCCAGGTTGGCATCGCCAATCCGGAAGCCAGATTCAAGCAGTACCCGTTCGAGCTCTCTGGCGGCATGAGGCAGCGCGTCGTCATCGCAATCGCCCTTTGCTCCCGCCCGGAAGTCCTTATCTGCGACGAGCCGACCACCGCGCTAGACGTCACCATCCAGTCTCAGATCCTTGAGCTCATCAACTCGCTTAAGAAGGAGCTTAACCTCTCCATCGTCTTCATCACCCACGACCTCGGCGTCGTCGCCAACATGGCTGACGACATCGCCGTCATGTACGCGGGCAAGATCGTCGAATACGGCACCGCTGAGGATATCTTCTACGATCCTCGCCATCCGTATACCTGGGCGCTACTTGGCTCTGTCCCTGACCTAAATACCAAGGAAAAGCTTAACGCCATCCCGGGCACCACCCCGAACATGCTTATTCCGCCAAAAGGGGATGCCTTTGCCATCCGCAACAAAGATGCGCTTGCCATCGATTCACAGGAGGAAGCCCCATTTTTCGAGGTCTCCCCGACCCACGCCGCCGCGACCTGGAACCTTGCCCCGGAGGCACCAGACCTACTCCCGCCCGCCATCGTGCTCGAGCGCATCAAGGCTGCCTTAACCGCGCATCCAGAATATACCCCCATCGTCACCTCCACCAAAAACTCTCCCCTCAATTTCATCTTCGATAAAGCCTCGAAGAAGGATAAGAAGGAAGAAAAGCCTGCGGAAGAGAAAAAGGAAGAAGCCCCGAAGGCGCAAGAGAAGCTAGAAGCTGCTGCCTCTCCCGTCGAGGAGGCCGCTTCTGGAGTTGCCTCAGCCGAAACGAAGCCCCAAGAAGCTCCTATTGCCGAAGCGAAGGAACAGGCTGCCCCTGCCAAAAAGCCTGTTACCCATATCATCTCCAAAAAGCCTGCAGCCAAAAAATCCTCGGCCAAGAAAGAGGCTGCCCCCAAAGAGGAAATAGCCTCTGAACCTAAGCCCAAGAAGGCTCCTGCAAAGAAAGCGGCATCCAAAAAGGCTCCGGCTAAGAAAGATGCTATGGCAGACAAGTAGTCAGAAAGGAACACCAAATGGAAAACGAGAACAAAGAAGAATTCCAGAAGGCCTTCGACTACGATAACGCCGAAGTCCTCCTCAAGGTCAGACACCTAAAGCAATATTTCCGCATGAAGGGCGGCAAAGGACCCAATAAGTACTTAAAAGCCGTCCACGACGTCAGCTTTGACGTCTATAAAGGCGAGGTCTTCGGCCTCGTCGGCGAGTCCGGCTGCGGCAAGACCACGACCGGCCGTGACATCATGAAGCTCTACAAGATCACCTCTGGCGACATCTGGCTAGATGGCGTCCGCATCGCGGCCGGCACCAGATGGAACGAGAAGGAGATCAAATACACCGGTCTCCGCGCCGAAGCCAAGATTAAGGAATTGAAGGGCAAGATCGCTGAGATCAAAGCCTCCTACAATAAGAGGATCAAGGCGCTGCCGAAGGAGAATGAGTCTGAGCGCCTTGCCCTCAAAGAGGACATGAATAACGAGACCGCCCCCTTCCGCAAGGAGATGGAAGAGGTCATCGAAAACGCTCGCCAGGTCCGAGAGGTCCAGACCGATAAGATCAAAGCCGCCAAAGCCGATGACAAGAACTTCAATAAGAACATCGCTAAGCACGAGGTCGACTTGGTCAACGCCAAATACGCCGATTTGCTTAAGAAAGTCGGAGATAGCGATGCCTCCGCTCTTTCCAAGGAAGAGCTTGAGCAGTATGACGCCTATAAGAAGGAGCTAAGCCACGCCAAGAAGGCCAATATCGCGAACAAGGTCCAAATGATCTTCCAGGACCCAATCGCTTCCCTTAACCCCCGCATGACCGTCCGCAACATCATCGCGGAAGGACTCATCATCCAGGGCGGTCACTCCAAGGAGGAGATCAACAAGGAAGTCGAAAGGGTCCTCACTCTCGTCGGACTGGTCCCCGAACACGCCAACCGCTACCCCCACGAATTCTCTGGCGGCCAGCGTCAGCGCATCGGCATCGCCCGCGCCATCATCATGCATCCGGAGCTTATCGTCGCCGATGAGCCTGTCTCCGCCCTAGACGTCTCCGTCCAGGCTCAGGTCATCAACCTTCTCAATGACCTCCGCAACAACCTTGGCCTAACCATCATCTTCGTTGCCCATAACCTCAGCGTCGTCAAATATTTCTGCGACCGCATCGCCGTCATGTATTATGGCAACCTCGTTGAGCTCGCCAAGTCCGATGAGCTATTCGCCCATCCGCTCCACCCCTATACCAAGTCTCTTCTCTCGGCCGTCCCTTATCCTGACCCGATCGTCGAGGCTTCCCGTACCCGCATCATCTATAACCCGAATGAAGCCCACGATTATTCCGTGGATAAGCCAAGCTACCGCGAGATTCTCCCTGGCCACTTCGTCAGGTGCAACGACGCGGAGGAGAAGAAGTACCTAGAGGAATATAACGCCTCTAAGTAATTCACTTCGTTTACTCATCCATAACGTAACCAAATACTTCCATTCCTATGGACCAAATCCCGAATTCGAATAGCAACAAAGCAGAACTGCAAAAGCAGGCAGAGAGGGAACGCTACTTCTCTGCCCGTTTTTGGATTGTCTTCGCCATCACGATATTCGTGCTATCCGCGATGACTCTCATCGTCTTCATGCTTTCGTTCAACACGACTTCCGCCAATGAGCCAGCGCTAGATAGCAGGTATTTCCATGCCTTCTCTGACGCGACCTTCATCTCGGGATTCTTGGGCCTACTTATCTACATCATGTCAATCGTGGCCGCCCAGGGCACCTTCGACATGCTTGCCTATTCGATGCAGGTCTTCTTCCTCAATATCTTCCGCCCCTCTTATCGAAAGAGCTCCTTCCCGGAGAACTTCTATGAATATAAGAAGCTCAAAGGCAGGAATAAGAGGAAAAGAATGGTTGCATTATTTTATTCCAGTGTTTTATTTATTGCGGCTGGTTTCATCCTCTATCTTTTATGGCGTCAATCCATAAGCCTATAAGGGGAAGGGAACCTCACATCAATACATCAAGGAGAAACTATGAAAAAGAACACCATAATGCTCTACTCCGCAGCGCTGCTAAGCATGAGTCTAGTCGCCTGCGGCGAAAAGCCTTCCGTTACCTCAACTTCCTCTGACGAAGTCGCTTCTAGCGCTGCTTCTAGCGCCGCTTCTAGCGCAGAAAGCAACGCTGACTACACCAACGATGACCTCCCCAAGGGAGCCACCACCTACACCAGGGCAAGCGATGGCAAAACCGTTAACCTAACCCGCGATACCCTCTATCGCAACGCCCTCGCCCCCCACGTCAATTCCCACCCGGATGCCGATGATTCCGGCAAGATCACCAAGCCGCGATTGCTCGTCGCCCCGATCCGCTTCAATGAAGATCCTACCGACTCCAAAGACGTCGTTAAGTCCCATGGCGAAGAAGGGGAGCAGCTCCTTAAGAAGATCAAGACCGCCTTCGTCGGCACCGACGAAGAGACCAAAGCCGTCGGCGGCTATAAGTCCGTCCAGTCTTTCTATAACGATTCCTCCTTCAACAAAGGCGGCTTCGATGTCTATGTCCTCCCGACCTGGATCGATGCCGGCATGACCCCCTCGGAAGCCGACAAGGCTTGGGCCGGCGGCATCGGCGCCTCCGAGTTCGTCCGCAGCTGGTACCTTGAGCAATATGAATCCGCCGGACATGGACTTCTTGGCGAGAGTGCGGAGCCACTCACCGCTTTCGATACCGATAGCGACGGCTACATCGACCTCGTCTGGAACGTCTACGCCTACCCGTATCAAGACACGACAACCAACTGGTGGGCCTATGTCACCTATACCACTAACCGCCCGAACCTCGAATCCCCCTCCGTTAAGACCCTAGGCTGGGCAAGCACCGCCTTCATGTCTGGCTTCAATGGCTATGACTCCCACACCTTCATCCATGAAACCGGCCATACCCTTGGCCTCGATGACTACTACGACTATAACGGCGCTTGGGCGCCGATGGGCGGCGTCGACTACATGGACCATAACCTCGGCGATCACAATGCCTACTCCAAGTTCCAGCTTGGCTGGACCTCCCCGTGGGTTCTAAAGGAAGAAGACCTCAAGGGCGGCAAGACCGCCGAGATCACTCTCCGCGCCTCTTCCCTCTCTGGCGATTGCTTGCTTCTTGCCTCCCCCGACTATAACGGAACCGCCTTTGACGAATACCTCATGCTTGAGCTCGTCGGCCCCTATGGCCTATGCAAAGACGACTATAACAACGGCTACCAGGGCACCAACGGCTTCACCGTCCCCGGCATCCGCGTCCTCCACATCGATGCCCGCGCCCAGGCTGGCAACCACTATGGCGACGCCTTCAAGTCCGCGGATGAAATCGGCAACGGCGCCTTTGATGTCAGGCTTGGCAACTCCAAGTTCGGCCGTGCTGGATTAAGCACCGATGGCGACTACTTCCCGGTTGAGACCACCTCCAGCTCTGGCAAGGTCACCGTTGAGAAGTCCTCCATGTATCAAGCTGGCGTCATCGAAGCCACCGTCGAAGCCGGCAACACCAACCTCACCTCCTATTCCTACCAGGTCTCCAATAAGTCCCTCTTCACCGCGAATAAGAGGCTTAGCTTCACCCCGACCTCCACTTGGGCGAAGAACTATATGCCTTCTAAGACCAACCTCTGGAACAAGGCCAAGAAGAAGAGTGGCGGAACCGCCGATAACCAGACCTACACCATCGATAAGGACTGCACCATCAACTACTCCATGAAGGTCAAGTCCATCGTCGAGGATCCGACCCGGGGCGCCATCGCTAAGCTAACCGTCACGGTTAACGAGTAAGCAGCAGAATCCAAATAACCTAAAAAGCTATCTTTGCTTCCAAGCTTAGATGGCTTTTTCTTCTTTATGGGCCAGTTCTAGGCCCATAAAGAGAAGGAGAGATATTTCCTCCTTCTTACCCATAAAACCCCTAGAATCGCCTTCTAGGCGTTTATAGATGGGGATTCCTTATGTATGATGAACCTACCATGAAAAAGAAATGCAAAGACAATAGGCGCAATAGAAATGACATTGAGGGAGCAGAAAAGGAAGAGACCCTTCTTCTTTCCGCTGCCGATTCCGATGACTTATTGACGGCCATCCGCAACGAGGAAGACCCTTCCGCCTCTATATCCGCTCTTTTTGGTGATGATACGCCTAAAAGAGAAAGAAAAGGCAAATGGGCGAATAAGAAGTAGTTAGACAAAGACAAAAAGCCAAAAAAACGCTATATGGCTCAAACCGAACTTTATTCAGCGTTTTTCGTGTGACGGGAACGTCACAAGCCTGAGGTGAAAGTCCTCGTTGGGTGGCCTTGTAAAGAAACCCAGCATAGCCAATCCCAACCTTACTCGGGTGACCGAGACGGGGAAAGAAGGGGGAGGCGAAACCGAGACCCTACGAACAGGAACCCGATAAGAGGCGCAGTCGGAGAGGCGAGTCGGCGGAAAGCGACAGAGCCCGCAAGGTAAGCCGACGACGTAGA
>CADCPN010000019.1 GCA_902803375.1 uncultured Erysipelotrichaceae bacterium
GCCTAGTTTTCAAAGAGCAGCTGCGCGCATCGGCCCTTGCCGCTGAGGCTCTCGCCTCGCTGCGTGCTGGGATAATATATGCCCCCGCGCCCGACCCGTCAAGCGCTTTTTGGCAAAAAGTTTAAAAATCTCTTCTTTTCCTCCCTATGGGCCTGAAATGTAAGAAAAAACCGACCTTTTGAGCCGGTTTAGGATGTTCTTATTTATATATATATGAGCTATTCAGCTTCCCAAAGTCCGTGGAGATTGCAGTAGCCATAAACCTTCTTTACTTCTTGTCCTTCAGGCAAGACGAAGTTGGCGGCAGGCTTCTCGCCCGGTTTTAGATAAGCGATCTGGGCGCCGGAGGTGGTCTCAACGGCGATCCACATAATATAGTGGTTGTCTAGCATCGGGTGCTCAACGCTTCCGACGACGACTTTGACATTGCTGCCTTCAACGGTGACGACCGGGACGTGCTTCTCAACGGCGCCATCTTTGGCTTTCGGGTCAAGGAGTTTCATCTCTTCACCACAGCAGACGGGGGCGTGGCCGACTTCCTGCATCTCATAGATGATGCGACCACATTTTTCACAACGATAGAACTTCATGTTTATGTACCTCTTTTGGCCTATATTACTAGATTAGACACAAGAAATATCTCCCGTTGCTTTCAGCCAAGCCGAGAATTCACTTTATTTTATTAATTAATGAAACGTTTTCCGCAGTTCGGCTTTCCATTTAGCTATCCAAGCTTTTTTCGCCCCGGCTTTCTTGGCCAAGCTCACATCATAATTAAATGAGAGTTTGCTTCTAAGATAGGATTTACGGAAAACCTTCATCAGTTTTTCGTCGTTTTTCTTTTCCACAAAAACCCTTATCGATTGGAATGCCTTCACGTGCTGCAGTGGCCTATCTATATAGCAAGAGGAGGTCAAGCTCGGTGCCCCTTTCACATAATGGTAGTTGGCCTTATTGATATAGGCGATGCTTTTGCAATGGTAGAAGAGGGTGAAGCAGAGCCCAAGATCTTCAAAGATATGGCGTGGTTCTCCGAATTCAAGATCCTCAAAGTCGAAGAGGCTGCGTTTGAAGGCTTTGCACGTCAAGAAGCTCCTCATAGAGATGTCGTTAAGCAAAAGCTTCTCGGCTTCAAGGGTGTTCAAGACTCTTTCGCGTCCACGGAATGCGTATTTCCTTGGTTTCCTATTTGGCCGGTCCAATATAAAGCTTGTGTCTATCGCGTCGACGGAAGTCGCTTCGAAGACCTCCAGGTAATCCAAGATGAAGTCCTTCTCGAAATAGTCGTCGCCATCGCTGAAGCAAACATAATCGGAAGTCGCGGCTTCCGCCCCTTCTTTTCTGAGTTGCCCCGCGCCAAGAGGCAAGGAATGCAAGCGATAAGAAATAGAGGGGTCTTCTTCTACCGCCGCTTTGATGATGTCCTCACTTTTATCCGTGCAGGGTTGGATCTCAAAACGGAGGAAGGCATCCTCTTTTCTATTTAGGTTCTTATAGCAATTGAGCAAACGAGGCAATGTCGCTTCGCAATTGCGGATCGGTACGACGATTGTGATATTGGCCATAGAGATATCCTAACACTCCCCGCCGAGATAAGAAAAAGAACTCATACGAGATGAGTTCTTAATCTTTTTTTGCTTTTACTTATCATTGCCTTTTAAGACCATGAGGACGTAGAGCACGCGAAGGAAGATCACGATAAAGTCGGAATACATCGTATACGCGCAATAGAGATAGACGTTCTCACTGGCCTGGCTGCGGGCAATGATCTTCTTGATGTTGTAGGTATCGACCGCCACGACAAGAAGCATGAGCAGAGACACAACGGCAGAAGTCGAGACCGCCCAGATCACATAGGCCATCGGCATCACGAAATAGAGAATCGCGAAGACCAAGCCGATTAGCATCAGCATCATCAAAGCCGCATAGGCAACCATTGCAAGGATGTTGAGGTCTTTTTTGGAGAAATAGCCAATCAAGCCCATGACGATGAAGGCCAAGGCGGAGATTCCGAAGGCTTCTCCGATGACCGTGAAGCTCGCGCCGGCGGCGATAATCACCGATAACGCAGCCCCCATCAGCACGGAATAGATGATGTAATGTGGCCAAATGGAGTGTCTTTCTCTCGCGAGGACGGCCCCCATGACGATGGCATCGATCAATAGTCCGATAAAAGACACGATTACGACGCCGAAGAAAGTATAGACGGCATTGCTGCTGGCATTCTCGATGTTAACCACATCGTAGGTCCAGTTGGTAAGCCATCCCGCGAAGAATGCGCCAACTCCCAACGCAACTAGAGCGGTGATGACAAGGCCCAGCCCCATATAGAGGTAGACCTTGCCCATCCCTTTGGACGTAGTTAGCTCAGTAGCGTTTGAGTTAATCGTTCCTGGGTTTTCGCTTCCAGGCTGGTGGAAAGAAGCGTAAGCCATTTTCTTACTTAACTAGGCCGTCGATGAGACCCTTGTAGCTATCGAGAGCAAGGGAGGCACCACCAACGAGTGCGCCGTCGATGTCCGGTTCGGACATATATTCGGCGATGTTGTTCGGCTTAACGGAGCCGCCGTAGAGGATACGCATATCTTCAGCGGTGGCGCCAAACATATCAGCGAGAACACCACGGATAGCGGAGATGGTATCTTCCGCGATTTCCTTGGTGGCGTTTTTGCCGGTGCCAATGGCCCAGATCGGCTCATAGGCGATGACGACTTTGGCAGCTTCTTGGGCTGAAAGTCCGGCAAGACCAGTACGGATCTGTTCGGAGACGAAGGGCTTGGTTTCGCCAGCTTCGAAGGTTTCGAGGGTTTCACCGCAGCAATAAACCGGGGTCATCTCGTTGGCAAGCAAGGCTTTGATCTTGGCGTTGCACTTTTCGCTGGTCTCAGCGTCATAGGTTCTCCTCTCTGAGTGGCCAAGGATAACCCACTTAACGCCGATTTCCTTTAGCATCGGGATGGAGATTTCGCCAGTGTATGCGCCGTGGTCATACTGGCTGACATTCTGAGCGGCGACGATGAGCTTAGCGTCTGCGTTCTCAACGACGGTCTGGAGGCAAACGTAAGTCGGAGCAACGCCGACATCGATATTGTTAGCAACTGCGAACTCGACCATTTCCTTGCAGCCAAGAGCGAACTCTTTAGCCTCAGACGGGGTCTTATTCATCTTCCAGTTGCCTAGAAGTAACTTTTTGCGGGCCATGTTAATTACTTTCCTTCGATGACATCGATTCCAGGGAGATGTCCGTCGAACTGGATGAGCTCAAGGGGAGCTCCGCCGCCAGTGGAGACGTGGGAGAATTCCTTCTCATAGCCGAAGGCCTTAGCGGCAGCCGCGGAGTCACCGCCACCGATAACAGTGAAGGCGCCCTTCTTGGTAGCGGCGGCACAGGCTTCGCAGACAGCCTTGGTACCAGCCTGGAGAGCCGGGTTCTCGAAAACGCCCATCGGGCCGTTCCAGAAGATGGTCTTGGCGGTAGCGATGATGTCGGCATATTTCTTGGCGGTGGCCGGGCCGATATCAGCACCTTCGAATCCTTCCGGGAAGTCATCGGTGCCAACGACGGTTTCGATGGCGGTCGGGGCTTTGCTGAGGTCGTCGAAGTCTAGGCCCTTGACGACGATGGTGTCATCGGAAAGGACGATCTTGCCAGTCTCATAGCACTTCTTGGCATATTCGAGCTGATCATCTTCGCAGAGGGAAGCAGCAACGTTAACGCCGAAGACGGCTTTCTTAAAGGTATAGGACATACCGCCGCCAATGAGGATCTTGTCGCACTTTTTGAGAAGGGAGTCGATGACTTCGATCTTGGAAGAGACTTTAGATCCGCCGAGGATGGCGATGTAAGGACGTTCGGAATCCTTTGGGCTGATGCAGCGACCGAGGTTCTTAACTTCCTTCTCCATGAGGTAGCCAATAGCGGTCGGCTTGCCAGCGGCATTGAGGACGGACGGAACGCCAACAGTGGAAGCATGGGCGCGGTGAGCGGAGCCGAAAGCATCCATAACGAAGGCATCAACGAGACCAGCCCACTCAGCGGCGAGTTCGGGATCGTTTTTTTCTTCACCCGGCTGATAGCGGGTATTCTGGGCCAAAAGAACTTCGCCATCGTTAAGAGCGGCGACAGCGGCGGCTAGCTCCTCGCCACGGTTTTTCGGGCAGAAGGAAACCTTAACATCTTTGCCCATGGCGGCATCAAGGTAAGCCTTGAGCGGTTCGACAACGATGGAAAGATCGTTTTTCTTCATCTGAGCATCGATGTCAGCCTGGGTCTTTTCACCCTTCTTGAGCTTCTTCCAATCAACTTTGCCGAGGTGGGACATTAGGAGCACGCGCGCACCCTTCTTGAGTAGAGCGGCGATGGTCGGGATCGCAGCTTTGATACGGTTGTCATCGCTGATCACCGCACCCTTGTGCGGGACGTTGAAGTCAACGCGGACATAGACCTTTTTTCCTTCAAGGCCTTTCATTTCGTCAACAGTAAGCATTATGAATATTCTCCTTTGTGCTACAAATGGCATTGTACACCCTAGTAAGGGTGTTGATGTAGTGGATTACTGAAATATCGTTACGTTGATAGCGATTTATGTCCCGATATATGAAAAAAAACTCCTAGGTGCACGTAAGGGATGGCGAACTCACTCGCCATCGCGATTTTTGCCTTTTTTCCAGTCCAGATAACGCAGCA
>CADCPN010000020.1 GCA_902803375.1 uncultured Erysipelotrichaceae bacterium
ACGCATCCATTCTAAGGCAACGGGGGCCTATGTCGGACTAAACGCGGGTCGCGCCTAAAAACTTGCATTTAGTTTGTCAGCTGGCGTAGATTTGAACTCGAAATAATTTCTATAAGAAATATCTTCCCGCGACAGGGAGAGTTGTGCTAGACTTACGCCTGTCGCGGACCATTGGTGTAGTGGTCTAACATGTCTCCCTGTCACGGAGAAGATCACGAGTTCAAATCTCGTATGGTCCGCCAGCTTGCAGGATTAGTTCAGTGGTAGAACATCTGCCTTCCAAGCAGAATATGCGAGTTCGATTCTCGTATCCTGCTCCACTTCACTCGTACATCCCCGTTTGAACGGGGATTTTTTTCGCATATTCGCTTGGAATCTCGGCTGCTCTGCGGACCATACGAGCAAAAAACCGTTCGGCGAGCGAACGGTTAATTGGTGAGGATTACTTGCCGATGAGGGCGAGGAGTCTTTGCTTCGGAGCATAGCCGATCTGGGTGCGCATGGGCTTACCATTTTCGAAGTAGATGATGGTCGGGATGGATGCGACGTTGAAGTCGGCAGCAGCTTCGCCAACGAGGTCGACGTCGACGGAAAGGACGGTGATGTCCGGATTCTCTTCAGCAATCTGATCGACGATTGGGGCGACCATCTTGCAGGGGCCGCACCAGGTGGCGAAGAAGTCGACGAGGACTTTGCCTTTGACGAGCTCTTCTTTAAATTCCGCGTAAGATTGGATTACTTTCTTCATAATAAACGGTTTCTCCTTTTTTTCTTATGCACCAAATATAGCAAAGAAGATCAAATAGAGGATAACGATATGCAACGGGTAGAACGCGTACTCGAAATAGCGGAACCACTTTGCGTCATAGCCCCTATCTCCTCTATATAGAAGAAGGAGGATGCCGGCGAGGATTCCCCAGGATTCCACCCTCATGCCAAAGGGGTCAAAGGGGGAGAAGCCGGTGCTGGTCATGCCAATGTAGCTGATGCACCAGAATAGAAGCATCGTCGAAAGAAGGAAGGCGAAATTGAGGGTATTGATGAGGCGTCTGCCGCTAGGGATCTCTAGGAAGGTCTCATCGCTGATGCCTATGCTCTGATTGACTTTGTGGGAGGCGAAGATTGCAATCTTGGGAGAATAGTAGAAGCCAAGGGCGAAGAAGAGGCCAAGCATCGAATAGCCGGGGCGCAAGGAGAATGGCCACCAATAGACGGTCACGTCGTTATAGACCTCATAGACGGAGACGGCATAGCAGAGGATGAGCACGCCTAGGGGCAACAAGGCGAGAAGCTTATACCAGCCTTTGCTGGATAGCGCCCAAAGCAGCAGGCCTAGAAGCAATAGATCCGCGAAAGGGTTGGCGGCGTTGCTTAAATCGATATGGAAAAAGTAGGGAGCAAGCAGCTGCGCCGCCGTGATAAGCAGGTGCAGAAGCAGCAAGCGCAATAGGTATTTCGGCTTGCTATGGGTGTAGCGCATGCCTTCGGCGAGCATGAAGCAGAATAGCGGGAAGGCAAGTCTGCCGATGATGCGGAAGACGAGGGCGGCCTCGTAAAGGTTGCTACTAGGCTCCGCGTAGCTCAGCATGAAGACGCCGATATGATCGCAGGCCATGAAAACGAAGCCTAGGACCTTGATCCAGAACTCGGAGAGGATTTGGTAACGATAGGTTTGCTGATTGTTCATGGGGTTATTTGTTGGCTAACTGGATGTAATTGATGAGTACGGAGAAGACGTTATTGATCATATGGGCGGTATAGGAGCAGCCTAAGCCGAACTTGTCATAGGCAAAAGAGAAGGCGAAGCCAGAGAACATATATACCGGCAGGTTGACGAACTCGATGATCATCGACTCGGTAGACCCGAAGCAGCCGAAGTCGAAATGGATGAGGGAGAAGACGACGATCGTGAGGATGTAGGCCGTGACTTTGCCTAGCCTTGTGCTGAGCCCAAATAGACCAACGCGGTAGGCGGCTTCCTCCACGAAGGGGCCAAGGATACCGAAGATGATGAGGCTGCTGACGGGATAGAGCACGATCATGGAGTTGAGGTTGCTTTGGTTCTCGTTGACCGAGGGGGTGACGCCTGCGCTATTTAGGATGAGGCTGGCGATCTGGTTATAGGCCATCTCAAAGGCGAAGATGGCGACGAAGACGGCAACGCCCATCAATAAGCCCTTCCAGGAGGCAAAGCTTTTCGCGATCTGCTTCCAGCTTTTCCAGAAGAGCAGGCAGACGATGAGAAATAGGATCGGATAGGCCCAGGAATAAAGGGAGAATAGGCCTTGCCCGCTATCCATATAGGCGGAGAAGGAGGCGGAAAGCTCGGTCCCGCTAAGCTCGGGATGGGCGGCGGCGTATAAGGGCATCTCAACGATCGCGATGAGGTTGACGATCAGCGCCAATCCGACAATGCCAAGGAGGAAGAAGACCAATTCCTTATACCAAGGGAGGTGGATCTGCTGATCAAAGGCATGGGTCCTGCGGTCAGGATTGCCCTCTTTGCAGTATGGGCAGACGCTTATTTTGCGGTCATAGGCCTTGCCGCAATGCTCACAATAACGATTACCGAAATACAAATTCATGGCGCTATCTTACCACATGGAGCAAAAAGTTCCTTTAGACAATAGTCTAATGGTGTCTTTTTA
Source organism: uncultured Erysipelotrichaceae bacterium (assembly GCA_902803375.1). Lineage (GTDB taxonomy): Bacteria > Bacillota_I > Bacilli_A > RFN20 > CAG-826 > Alloenteromonas. The sequence goes on from CADCPN010000020.1 coordinate 2,649, forward strand.
TTTATGATTATCCTTGCATGGCAAGAATCCCCCTTTCCCCAACTAGCGGCGACTACAAACTAATGGGCAGCGAATTCGTCTCCTATTTTTTTCCTTGCGCCTCATTTGAGGAGCTGAAGGGGCTACTTGACCAAGTAGAGAAATCCTCGCCCAAAGCCGACCATTACGCCTATGCGCTGAGGCTGAAGGAATATAGCAAAAGTAGCGACGACGGCGAGCCTAGCGGCACCGCGGGCAAGCCGATGCTCACTCTCCTTGAAGGCAAGGATGTCTTAGGCGCCATCATTGTCGCCAGGTACTTCGGCGGCACAAAGCTAGGCACCCCAAGATTAAGGCGCTCCTTCCTCGCCGCGGCGGAAGAAGCGCTCTGGAAGGCCGAGTATGGCGTAGAGACATTGCTATGGCGCTACGTCTACCAAGTCAGCTACCCGCTATATGAGGAGCTCAATGCCTACGCCAAGCGCGGGGCATTTGTCCTAAAGAGCCTCGACTATGGCATAAATGTCACGATCCAAATCGAATGCGAGCATATAATCGAGCCTGTGCTTGAAAGCAAAGGAATTCGACTTGAACCCATTTCCAAGGAACAGGTCATAACGTTAAAGAAAGAGGAGGAAAAACAATGATTCCCGTCAGCGAATACGTATCCCGCCGCCAGAAGCTATTCGACCATCTTGAAGATGGGTCGCTAGCCATCATCTTCAGCGGCGTCGCCAAGAAGATGTCCTATGATGACGATTACCCCTTCGAGGTCAATCGCAACTTCTATTACCTAACCGGCATCGAGCAGGAGGACAGCGTCCTTCTTCTGCTTAGCTCCGAGGGGGAGAGGAAGGAATTCCTTCTCGTCTCTCCCTTCGACCCCGTCAAGGAGAAGTGGTATGGCAAGCGCCTTACCCCCGAGGAGGCAAGAGAGCTCTCCGGCGTGAGGAATGTTTTGCTCAATAACGCCCTCAACGCCCGCGTCGATAGCGCCCTCCGCGGCAGCTTCGGCGACTTCGGCGACATCAAGACCGTCTATCTTGATCTAGAGAAGGAGAACAAGATCGCCGAAAGCACCTCCACCAACGAATATAAGCAGTCCCTAGAGACCGCTTATCCTGGCGTCACCGTCAAAGATATCTATCCGATCATCACCCGTCAAAGACTCATCAAGTCCGCTGCGGAGATCGCCGAATTCGAGAAGGCCGTCGCCCATACTCGCCTTGGCATCCAATCCGTCATGGCGCTTGCCCGTCCCGGCATCACCGAGTATGAGCTCGCCGACCAGTTCCTCCACACCATCAACGATGACTCCGGCTTCCAGGGCCTAAGCTTCAATACCATCATGGCTGGCGGCCGCCATGCCACCACCCTCCACTACCCGCTTCCCCGCGGCGTAATCTCCCGCGGCGAATGCGTGCTCATGGACCTCGGCGCCCGCCATTCCTATTACTGCGCGGATGTCTCCAGAACCATCCCCGTCTCCGGCAAGTTCAACGACTACCAGAGAATGGTTTATGAGATCGTCCTTGGCTGCAACAAGGCCGTCGCCTCCTTCGCTAAGCCCGGCATCACCCTTCTTGAGCTTCAGAACTTCGCCAAGGAATACCTCGCCGGCGAATGCCTAAGCAAAGGCATCATCACCCGCAAGGAAGACATCGCCAAATACTATTACCACTCCATCTCCCACCAGATCGGCCTTGATACCCATGACCCGGGAGGAGACAAGTCCCTTCCTCTTGCCCCGGGCATGATCATCTCCGATGAGCCGGGCCTATATATCGCCGAAGCCAACTTCGGCTGCCGCATCGAGGATGACCTTCTCATCACCGATGGGGGCTGCCGCGTCCTCACCTCTTCCATCATCAAGGAAGTTGCGGACATCGAAGCCTTCTACGCCCACCGCAAGTAAATGAGAACCCATGACGACCGAAGGAAACGACGGTCGTTTCTCTTTTCGCCCTTCGAGAAAGGGTTAATCTTGCTCCGCTATACCTTCCCTTCCTTTTGAGGAAGGGCAAGAAAGGGTTATAATGCCTTAATTGAAAAGCAATACAAGGCGGTTTTGCGTTATGGCGAATAGATCCAACAACTCTTTGCAGAATGAAATCGATGCGATGAAAAATTCCCCAAATGGCGGCGACGCCGCACTTAACGAGGTCCTTTCCTTCATCGGAAGCAAGGTGAAGGCCGACCGCGTTTTCATGCTTCTGCGCAACAGTGATAACACTTACACGGATGCCTTCGAATTCGATGGCACAGGGGTCAGCTCCTTCAAAGAGGCTTTCGCCTCCCTCTCCGATGGTGAGGTCTATGACTGGAAAAGAGTCACCGCAGGCAAGCCTTATTTCGTCTGCGCTAACTTAGAGCAGCTTGCCCAAGACCGCCCCCATATGGCCATGATGCTCTCTTCCCGTGGCGTTAAGCGCCTCGCCATTTCCCCTTTGTTCCATGAAGAGCAGGATTATGGCTTCCTCGTCGTCAATAACTATCCCGAAGAGTCCGCGGATATGCTCCGCGAGCTTCTTCCCCAATATGCAAAGCTGCTAAGCTTCTCCGTCGCGGAGCGCAGCATCCTTAACCGTCTCATCTCCATCGGCTATCTCGATAAGGTCACCCGCCTTGGCAACCGCAACGCCTGCTATGAATTCGCGGAAGGCCTAAACAAGGGCCTGCCGCTAGGCCTGCTTTACGCCGACGTTTCTCGCGTCCGTCTCTCTAACGACCCTAGCGGCAAGTATTCTGGCGAAGGGCTTATCGCCAAAGTCGCAGGCATCTTCGCCGATGCCTTTGGCGCCTCTAGGGTCTTCCGCTTCTCCGCCGATGAATTCGTTTGCTTCTATTCTGGCGAAGAAGAGGCTTTCGTCACCGCCACTGATGATCTAAAGACCCGCTTTGAAGAGAAGAAGCTTATCGTCTACATGGGCCGCTACTACGAAGAGAGTTACGATAAGAACTTCAACCGCGTCCTCTCTCTTGCCACCAGCGATATGGCCAATAGCAGAAGGGCCGCCTATACCGATAAGGCCAAGAACTCTTCCATCTATGATTCCATCGCCGAGGTCCATCTCAAGGCGAACTACTATAAGGTCCTCTTCTCCGCGCCCACCTCCCATTCCTATATTGGCGACGGCGTGCTTACCACCCGCCTAGAAGAAGATGCCAAAAACGGCGTTCACCCTGATGACCTCGCCTCTTTCCGCAGCTTCTGGGACTTCAAGACCCTCGTCAAGAGGCTTGAAGAGGAAAAGAGCAAATCCCTCGTCTATAACTTCCGCGGCAAACTTGGCGACCTCGGCTCCTATGTCAAGATCGCCCAGACCGTTCTTTTGCTCAATAACGATGAGGAAGAGACCATCCTCATGCTCTTTACCCGTATCCTCAAAAAGAAGGAGAAGGACGAAATACTCGCGAGAAAGGATAACATCGAAGGAGGCGTCGGCTCTGGACTTTTAAGCAAGGATGACTTCCTGGAAGAAGCCGTGAAAGTCGCCGACGCCGGCAACGAAATCGAGAGCCGTTTCGCCATTTCTTTGTATAGCGTGAACTTCTTCACCCTCTATAACGAGATCTTCGGCAAGGATGCCTCTGATAAGCTTCTTAATGAGCTAGGCAACAAACTTCTTTCCTTCGCCAATGAACGTAACGGCATCGCCGGCTACCTTGGCGGCTCTAGCTATGTGACCTGCATCCCGCTAAACGAGATCTCTCTCGATGACTTCATCAATGACTCCAAGCAGCTGCTCGAGAGCTCTGGCTTGCCCTATGGCTTCTCTTTGTGCGCTGGCGTCGCTACGGGCGAAGGGCAAGACACCATCTCAGAAATCTATGACAGAGCCGAGGAGACCATCCTTAAGGTCAAAGACTCCTTCACCAACCACTTCGCCATCTTCGATACCAAGCAACTTAGCCAACTAAAAACCACCCAGGCCGTACTTCTTGAGACCACCGAGGGCTTGGCGAGAAAGGAATTCTTGATCTACCTTCAGCCGAAGGTCGATTTGAACTCCGGCAAGATCGTCTCCTCCGAGGCTCTGGTCCGTTGGAGGCATAATGGAGAACTCGTCTCCCCGGGCCGCTTCATCCCGGCCATGGAATCCTCTGGCTACATCTATGCGCTTGACCGCTTCGTCTGGGAGGAGGTCTTCAAACTGCTCCGTAAGAGAATCGATGAGGAGAAGCGCTTGCTTCCCATCTCCATCAACGTCTCCCGCATCGACCTTTATTTCACCGACGTCGCCGCTTATCTAGAGACGATGGCTAGACGCTACAACATCGACCCGCGCTTCTGCGAGGTCGAAATTGCCGAAGCCGCATTCGTCGATGACAAAGAGAACGTCAACGCCCTCGTCACCCGCCTCAAAGCCAAAGGCTTCGTGGTCTTCATGGATAACTTCGGCCACCGCAATACCTCCCTCGACTCCCTTAAGACCATCAGCATCGACTCGATGAAGCTTGACCGCCACTTCATTGCCAATTCTAGTGGAGGCAAGGCCAAGGCCGTCGTCGAATCCATCGTCACCATGGGCCATATGCTTGGCTTACCCATCGTCGCTGAAGGCGTTGAGACCGCCGAGCAAAGAAATGCGTTGCTACAACTAGGCTGCGACTATGGCCAGGGCTATTTCTTCTATAAGCCGCTTCCGGTTGAGGAGTTTGAAGCCCTAATCGATGATCCTGAAAACGTCGTCGCCAAAAACGCTGTTAGCAGGAACGTCGTCGCTGCTGCAAAGATGAAGAAGGATGAAGAACTCTCCGCCAGGCTTGCCGCCTCCGCGGCCGCCCCATGCGCGACCTTCGCCCTAATCCGCAATGATGAGGGCGAAGTCATCGACCTTGAATACGCCTACGTCAATGATGCCTTCGAGGCCCTTTCTAAGCTTCATCGCGATGAGATCCTTGGCCTCTCTCTCAGCAACATCATCCCCGAATTTAATAAAGAATGGCTCACCCGCGCCTATGACGCGTGCGTGCTAGAGCACTTCGGCTCTGGCAAGGAGTACTTCCCCGAATTCGGCGCCAACATGGATTTCCGTTATGGGCCTAGCGCGGTAAGAGGCTACCTAAGCGTCTCCTATTTCCCGCTCTCGGAAGACGAGAAGTGATTGTTTACCGACCATAGCCCTTCGTAAGCAAGCGGAGGGCTATTTTGCTGAAACGAAAATATTTAAGTCGCTTCATTAAAGGCTATTTTTCCTAGCGGAATTAGGAAACTATCAAGATTTAATCGAATTTGTAAGCGTTTACATCGAATTTTGTCTTATAATGTTTTCTATATGAATAAGAAATACATTTTGTCCATTGACCAAGGCACGACTTCCACGCGTGCCATCCTTATTAATAATAAAGGGGAGTCCGTCTATAAGGCTCAGCGCCCTCTAGACTGCATCTATCCCAAGCCCGGCTGGGTTGAAGTGGATGCGGACAGAGTCTGGATCTCCGTCATCGACGTCATCAACGAGCTTCTCGTCCTCTCCTCTTCCTCCTTCGATGAGATCGCCGGCATCGGCATCACCAACCAGCGCGAAACCACGGTCATCTGGGATAAAGAGACGGGACGTGCCGTCGGCAACGCCATCGTCTGGCAGTCTAAGCAGACCCAAAGCCTTTGCGAGGAGAAGATGGACAAGATGGATTTCATCCAGTCCCGCACCGGACTTAGGATGAACCCCTATTTCAGCGCTTCCAAGATCCGCTATATCCTTGACCATATCCCCGATGGACAGAAAAGAGCAGAAGAAGGCAAGCTCCTCTTCGGCACCATCGATTCCTGGATCATCTTCAAGATGACCATGGGCAAATCCCATGCCACGGATGTCACCAATGCCTCCAGAACGATGCTTTTCGACATCTTCAAGATGGATTGGAGTAAAGAGCTCTGCGACATCTGGAACATCCCGATGCGCATGCTTCCGAAAGTCTTGGACAACTCCGCCGACTTCGGCAAGGCCAGCTACTTCAAAACCGATGTCCATATCCATGGCGTCGCCGGCGACCAGCAGGCTGCGCTATTTGGACAGTGCTGCTTCAACAAAGGCGATTCCAAGAACACCTATGGCACGGGTTGCTTCATGCTCATGAATATCGGTGAAAAGCCCATCATCTCCAAGGAAGGGCTGCTTACCACCGTCGCCTGGAGGGAAAACGGCGTCACCACCTATGCGCTAGAAGGCTCCGTCTTCATCGGCGGCGCCATCGTGCAATGGCTTCGCGATGAAACCAGGTGGTTTGAGGATTCCTGCGACTCCGAGATGTATGCGAAAAAGCGTCCGGACACCGCTGGCGTCTACTTTGTGCCGGCCTTCGTTGGACTAGGAACCCCATGGTGGGATGACGATGCTAGAGGCGCGATCTTCGGGCTTACCCGCGGGGCCGATAGGCATAACATCACCCGTGCGGGATTATATTCCATCGCCTACCAGAGCAAAGACGTCATCGAGACGATGAAAAGAGAAGCCAAGCTTGAGCTTAACTCCCTCCGCGTCGATGGCGGGGCAAGCGCCAATGGCCTCCTAATGCAGTTCCAGGCGGATATCCTCCAGTGCGAGGTCCATCTCCCGAAGTGCCTAGAGACCACCGCCCTCGGCGCTGGCTATCTCGCAGGACTAGGATGCGGCTTCTGGAAGAATAAATCCGAGATCGAAAATAACCACGGCTTCCAAAAGCGGTACCAGCCGAATATGGATAAGGCTCTGGCCGATAAGCTTTATAGGGGCTGGCTCGCCGCCGTCGCCGCAACCCGCGCCTTCAAGCCGGAAGAATAATCCCCCTCGATTCATCGACCCTAAGAGGACATCTTGGGGTCTTTTTCTTTTTCTTCAAAAGTTAGGACGACGCCTTTACTTTTGTTTAGATAGCCTCGGCTTTTGCTGACTTAGGATAAGACGCCAACTGACAAACTAAATGCAAGTTTTTAGGCGCGACCGAAAATTGCGTCGGACTTATCGCGGGTTCGGCGCTTTTATCTTGCG
>CADCPN010000021.1 GCA_902803375.1 uncultured Erysipelotrichaceae bacterium
GCGAATACGCCTAAGATTCCGGGACGTATATGGCAAAAAGGGCGGCGACAGCTGAGTTATCGACCACCCGTTTGCAAATTAGGTTTTATTGAAAGGCTTAACTGGAAAAAGAAAAAGGGCGGCCAGAAGGCCTCCCCTTATTCGTTTTAGAGTCGGAATTACTTGTTCTCGTATCCTGGCTTGCCAAGGAGATGGAACATATTCTTCTTGTAGATCTCAACACCTGGCTGGTTGAACGGGTTGACGCCGTTGAGGTAAGCGGACATAGCGCAGGCTCTGCAGAAGAAGTACATAAGCTCACCGAGGCCGAAGGCATCATAGCGATCGATATCGATGATGATGTTCGGGACTCCGCCGGCTTCGGCGTGGGCGGCGATGGTGCCTTCGCAAGCCTTGGAGTTGATGTAGTTAAGGCTCTTGCCCTCAAGGTAGTTGAGGTGGTCAAGGTCGTCATCATCGTGCGGGACGAGGACATCCTCCGCCGGAGCGGTCTCACGGATGACGGTCTCGAAGAGAATCGGGGAGCCATCCTGAATGAACTGGCCAAGGGAGTGCAAATCGGTGGTGAAGGTTGCGGAATCCGGAAGGAGACCGGACTTTTCTTTGCCCTCGGATTCGCCAAAGAGCTGCTTCCACCATTCGCCCATCTGGACGAACTGGAGGCCATAGTTGACCATCATTTCGACGGAGTAGCCATATTGCTTGTAGAGGACATGGCGGGCAACGGCGTACTTGTAGCACTCGTTGATCTCGTCGGAGTTATAGGCGAGCATCGCGTTCTTGGCGCCTTCCATGAAGGCCTTGATGTCGATGCCGGCGGCAGCCATCGGGAGTAGGCCGACGGCGGTGAAGACGGAATAACGTCCGCCGATATCATCGGGGAGGACGAATCTCTCATAGCCGTACTTTTTGGCGAGTTCGACAAGAGCGCCCTTTTCCTTATCGGTGGTGGCGAAGATCAGCTTGCTGGCTTCTTCGACGCCGACGTTCTTCTCAAGGAGTTCCTTAAGGAGGCGGAAGGCCACGGCGGTCTCGGTGGTGGTACCGGACTTGGAGATGACGTTGATGGCGAACTTCTTGCCTTCGAGCTTGCGAAGGACCTGTTTGACGTAGCCACCGTTCATGGTCTGGCCCATGAAGATGATCTGCATGTCATCTTCCGGATAGAGCCCTTTGAGGGCTTCGATAGCGGCTCTGGCGCCGAGATAGGAACCGCCGATACCGGCGACGACTAGGATCTTGGTATTTTCTCTGATGTATTTGGCAGCCTTCTCGATACGGACGAATTCTTCCTTATCGTAGGTTTCCGGATAAGCGGCCCAGCCTAGGAAATCGTTTCCCGGAAGGGTCTTTTCGTTGATGGCGTGGTTGATGGCCTCAACTTTGTCTGCGTAGGCAACAAGGTCAATTTCCTTGTTGACGTTGCTTAGATCGACTTTGATCATTGCATTTCTCCTTGGTTTTCTGCTTTTATCCATTCGGGAAGTCTCTTCTCTAATTCAGAGAAGTCGATCTCGGAAGGGTCGATTTTCTTGTGGCGGAACGCCTTCTTGCGGTCTGCCGCGCCCATTTGCTTGAGCGATACCTTGATGGCGCCATTTTCTTCATCGACGGCGATGACCTTGACGTTGTAGATGGAGCCAATGGTCACGAAGTTGGTGAAGGAGCGGATGTAGGAGGAGCTGAGCTCGCTGATATGGAGCAAGCCGGTCCAGCCTTCGTCGAATAGGAGGATGGCGAAGGTCGGGTAGACCTTAATTACGGTTCCCACGGCGATGTCGCCGACTTTTGGGTTCATTTCATTTCCTCCTTGGCGTAGCTGAAGGATATTCCGTCCCTTCGAGTATTGATCTTGAAGTTATCGGGACTGCCTTCGATGATTTTGACCTTTTTCTTCATGGCATAGATAAGGCTGGCGTCGTCGGTGTATCCCTCGAACTTGGGATTGCCTTCGGCTTTTTCATGGGCCTTATAGATGAGCGAGAAGCGGAAGACCTGCGGGGTTTGGGCGCAGTAGATCAACCTCCTTGGCAAATATTCATTCACGTAGTCGCCGTAATCGCTATAAATGATCGAATCGCTGGCGGGGACAGCTACGACTGCCGCGCCAATCTTATCGGCGTGGTAGAAGCCTTCTTCCAACATCTTTTCGGTCTGATTCGGCCTATCGCCATCGCAGATCGCAACCAAATCGTCTTTGCCAACCCCAAGCTTCTTGATGTAGCTAAGAGCGATCATGACGGATTCGCTGCGAGAGCTGCCACCCGCGAGGATGGCTTTGGTCTTGCTGATGCGGTAGTCGTGAACGATGCGCTTCATCTCGTCCAAAGTGCCGTCTTTGGCGAGGATGTAGATCTCATCGACGAGCGGTGAAGCCTGAAGCGTCTCCAGCACAAAGTCCACAAGCGGTTTGCCGCCCATCACCACATATTGCTTTGGCGTATTCCCGCCATATCTTTCCCCGCTGCCTGCGGCAACGACGATTGCATAATGCTTCGGTGCTTTCTTCATGCCTGGGCTATTCTAGCACGTACCCATGCGTAGGCGCATAGCGAAAGCGTTATACCGAATAAAACAAAAGAGGCCGTTAAACGGTCCCTTGATGTTGCTTGCCTTGCTAGTCGATGGTCGGATGCCTGTTCTCGCTGATCTTGAGCTGCTCGTTGACCGAGATGCCCTGGATGATGAGGCGGAGAACCTTCTCCAAGGATTTGCCGGCGGAATAGTCGGCGACGCAGGCGAAGTTGACGCGGCCGTCCTCGTAGAGGTTGGCGACTTTCTCTTCTTTGCCACGTGGGTAAACGGCGATGGAGCGTCCGCCGTTATTCTTAACGATGAGCATGGACGGGATGTCGGTCATTCCGTCTCCGATATAGACCATGTTGCTATAAGGGACTCTTCTATCTGGCTTCTTCTCGTTGACGCCGATATCGTCGGTGGCGTCATAGACGCCTTTGCTGATGCGGAAGAAGTATTGGGTCTTCTGGGTGTAGTTGATGGCGAGCTTTGGCCAAGTGGCTAAGCCCGTGGTTTTGTCGAAGAGGAATTCACATCCGTAGATCTGTTTGAACTCTTTGGCGATGGGACTGCCTTCGACGATTTCCTTGTTTCCAGAGGAAACGAGGTAATGCTCGACGCGGATGCCATATTCCTCACCGATCTTGTTGATGCGGGAGAACCAGGTGGTGACGCCCGGGAAGAAGGAGATGTCCTTGCCGCATTCGTTTAAGAATGCACGGTCCATCTTAATTCCCTTTTCGGCGGCGACTTCCCTCATGACGTAAAGGTAAGCCAGGATCTTCTCGCAACCGGTTTCATCGCAGAACTTTCCGGTTCTTTCCCAGAACTCGGCCGGAGTCATGCCCATCTTGGGAATGAATCCGAAGTTCTGCATATCGGTCACGGCAAGCGTGGAGTCGAAATCATAGAGAATGGCGCAGATTGGTTTCTTGTTCATAGCGTTTACCCTGCCTTTGCGTTTAAAAATTATACCCCCTTATTGCATTTCTATGCAAATTGCGGCGTTTCTACCACTTTTGCAAACCCATTTAGGGGACTAAAATATCAACCGCGAAAGGCTTAGGAAAACCATGGAACGCTATCAGATCATCTTGCTTCTCGCTCTCTTGGCCCTTTTCGTCTATCTCTCCCTCTTCCTGTTCGTTTTCAGCCACACTCTTGAGTTCAACAATCGCCTCAATAAAAAGCTACGTGCCCTCAACGTTTTGCTCTCTGAGAAAGCGAATTGCCTCCGCAATATCGATGATGATTTCCATGCCATGGCCCTCAGTTATGGCAACGGCGATATCGAGGCCGTCAAAGCTTTAAAGACCCTAAGGTTTGAAAAAGCCACCTTCGATAACGTCAAATCCAATCAGAGCATCGTGAAATCGGCGAATAGCCATCTGAGCTATCTCGCCTCGAAAAACCGCTGGGCGCAGAAAAGTAAAACGTATTTGGATAACGTCGCAATGCTTGAGGACCTTGACCGCAATTACCGTCAATGCCTCGGCCTGTACCTTTCGGACTTAACCGCTTATAACTACTGGCTCACCGTTCCGGGAACCAGGCTCTTCATGTGGGTCTTCGGGTTCCGCAAAAGAGGAATGCTTGATTAGAACATCAACTCGTAATCAACGAGTCCGTCGTAGAAGTCTTTCTCGTGGCTGACGATGATAACCGCGCCAGGGTACCTTTCAATCGCGTCGAAAAGGGCATCCTTGGCCTTTTGGTCAAGGTGGTTGGTCGGCTCGTCGAACACGAGGAAGTTCGCTTTGCGAAGGGTCATGACGGCGAATCTGGCCTTGGTGACCTCGCCGCCAGAGAGCTCGGACATGCTGCGCATGGCCAGCTCCTTCTTAACCCCGCAAGCGGCAAGCGCGCTTCTGACCTGGGTGTTATTGAGATCGGGATAATAGGATCTCACGTAATCAAAAGGAGATAACGAGAGGTTTATCTTCTCGTCCTGGTCATAGTAGTTGACGACCGTTCCTTCTAGCCATTTATAAGATCCGCCGATGGAGGGAATTCTGCCGAGGATGGTCTTGAGGAAAGTCGATTTTCCAACACCGTTTTGGCCTAGAATGGCAATCTTTTCGCCTTTTTTAAGGATGAAGCTGATCGGGGAAAGAAGGGGCTTGTTGTCGTAGCCGATGACGAGCTCATTGACCTGAAGCGGCTTCTCTCCGACGTCGTGGGTGAAGGGGAAGGCAAAATGCACACGTCCCTCTTCTTTTCCCGGGGCATCCATGACGTCGAGGTGCTCTAGCCTCGCCCTATGGCTCTTCGCGGCTTTAGCAGAAGTGGCGCGAACGATATGGGAGGCGATGAATTGCTCTTCTTTCTTGATGTAGCGTTGCTGAGCTTCGTAATTCTTCTTGTATTGCTCTTTATCGAGCTCGTGCTGAAGAAGGTATTCTTCGAAGGTGCCCTTATAACGGGTGACGGATTTATTCTCTAGGCAGAAAGTTACCTGAGCGATCTGCTCGAGGAAAGCTTCGTCATGGCTGACGACAAGGAAGGCGCGAGGATAAGACTGGAGATAGCTGGAAAGCCAGGCAACTTGAAACTGGTCGAGGAAGTTGGTCGGCTCGTCCATGATGAGGACGTCCTTCTCCTCTAGAAGCATCTTCGCAAGGTAGGCCTTTTCTCTTTGGCCAGAGGAAAGCATGCGCAGAGGCTTATCCAAATCGCCTTTATCAAAGCCTAAGCCGTCAGTGAGACGGCCGACTTTCTCCTGCAGAGAATAGAAGTCTTTCTGGGTAAGCTCATCGCCGAGGCGCATGGCTTTGTCCAAAAGCTTTTCGTAGCCAGGCTCGCCTGCGGCTGCGTCGGCGTAGAGCTTTTCCATCTGCGCCTCTTTGTCAAAGAGGTCCTGATAGACGCCATAAAGATATTGCTTGACGGGCATATCCTGCTTAACGCTAAGCTGCTGGTCCAAATAGGAATAGGTGACGTGGGGCTCCCAAGTGATTTTGCCTTTGTCTGGGCGGATATCGCCGACGATAAGGGAAAGAAGCGTGGTCTTACCCGCGCCGTTACTACCGACGAGTACGCAATGCTCCCCGGCGTTGATCTTGAAGGATACCCTGTTATATAGCTCTTTATCGCTATAGTTGAATTCGATGTTTTCTAACTCTAATACTGCCATGACGCGGCTACTATATCACAAGTGGCGTCTATTTATAGACGAATAGGAAAAAGAAAAGGCCATGAATCCCATTTAAGGGACCCGTGGCTTAGTTTTGCGGGTTAATTAATAGCCGCCCCAGGGATCGTCGTATCCGCCTTCGGAGGAAGATCCGCCAGCATCGCTGGGATCGAAATTCCAGACGCGGAAGCCATCATCGCTGACGGCCTTGGTGGTCTTTAGGGAGATACCGACGTACTTTAGCTTCTCTTTGAGTTCAGCGTCGTCGCCGGCGTAGGTGTACATATTGAACTTTTCGCTGCCATACCAGCCATCGCTGATTTCTCTCTCTTCCATGGTCCAGCCATTCTGAAGAAGGAGGGCGGCGTAGTTAGCAAGGTATTCCTTATCGGCGGAAGCTTTGGCACCCGCTTCGGAGGAAGAGGAGACGCGGAGGAGGACGTAGTTGTCGTTGACGCCAGTGGCATCGCCGGCAAATCCAGTCCAAAGCTGGTCGTATTCCTTAACAGAGAGGTAGGGGATTGCGCCGATCTCATCCTCGGTGAGACCAGTCTTCTTGAGAAGAGTGGCGCCAGTGAGGCATTCATTCCAGCTGGTCGGGGCCTGATAGGGCGTCTCGATGGCGGCGTTGATGGCGGCGGTGAGGATGGAACCGACCTTGGCGTTGCCATAGGTATAAGTGGATATCACTTCGCCAATGGCGCCTGCGTCGACATAGGCATAAGCGACCTGGGAGATCTTGTTGTTCTTAAATTCGATGGAGAGTTTATCAATGTGGACGCCCTCTTCCTGAACGTAGCTATCGGCATAGATGTTCTGGATGAAGGAGTTGACGTCGACGTTGCCTTTGAAGGTTAGATAGTTGGCACCCTGCTCATCGTGGGTGAGGGCAAGGACGTCGGCACTGACCTTCCAAGGGATGATGTCCTGGATGGTCTTGTTTTTATAAACGTCTTTGACGACGACCTGGTCGCCGTTGAAGGTGAAGGAGTGGAGGCCAGCTTCGTCCTGGACGTAGCCATCGCCGTGATCATCGGTCGCGCCGTCTTTGATATGACGGAGGAAAATGTTCTCGGTAACGGTCCACTCAGAGTGGAATTCGGCACCGGAGTCGGAGTCGACGACTCTGTAGTTGGCGCCGGGCTTGGTGAGTTCGTTGACGGCGTTAACGATATCAAGGTTGGTCTGAGTCGGGTTAGGAGCGAATTCAGCAACGGCGCTCGGGTTCTGATCGATGCTGATTTTAACGGCGTAGCGGCCGATGACGATGGAACCGTCAGAGTCCTTATATCTGCTAAAGGCACTGTGGAAGGAGATGGTGTCGATCTTGCCGTCGGCGAGGGTGGCGGTGGCGCCGTTCCAGGCGATGGTCCCAAGGTTTGCACCGACAAGGCGATAGATCAAGTTAGCGGCATCATAGCCGTAATATTCATAGGCGGTACCGACCTGTCTCCATTCGTTGGCAACAAATCCAGCGGAAGGCTTGGCGAGCTTTTCCCATTTGTAGGTGGTCGGGGTCTCCTTGACTTCGTTGGTGGCGGTTAGGCCCAGCTTGGAGATGGTGCCGTCTTCATCGGCCTTAAGGTATTCGGAAGAAACGACTTCGCCTTCCGCGGTCTTGGTGAGAGCGGACATAGCCTTTTCGTCCATGGCATATTCAAAAGATCCAGCGGCTTGGGCTTCCTTGGTGGAATCCTTATATTCGAAGACGAATTCAGCGGTGGAGTGGAACTTGGCTCCGGTGATGGAAGCCAAAGCGGATTCGTCCATGGCAACCTCAGGTACCTTGTAATCGGCAACGGCCTTCTCGACTAGTTCGACGCGGGCGGAACCGATGTTGGAGATTACGGCTTCCCTGATACCTTCGATGGCGGCGTTATTCTCATCAAGGCCACCGAGCATGAGCTTGGTGCCATCTTGATAGAAGTAGATCTTGGCGATCTTGGCGACGGCTTCATCGGAGTCCGCCGGAATGGAGGACTTGAAGGCGCTGACCCAAGCGGTGTTCTTAGTAACGGCTTTGTTGTCGACGTCGGCGAAGAGCTGGTGGCTGAGAAGGAGGGCGTTTCCGACCGGGTTGAGATTCTTCAAGGAGTTGGCGTTTGCATAGCTGCCCTTGATGAATTCCCCTCCGAGGACGCTATAGGAGTATACGGCTTTTCCGCCATAGACGGAATCAAGGAGAGCATAGCCGGCTTCCTTGGTGTCCGTAACTTCGCCTTTCTCGTCAACGGTCTTACCAACGACGTCGATGTAGTTCTCGGTGTAGATAACGGTGGCGTTGTCGGCGACGACCTGGAAGACCTTGGTGGTGATGAGGTTGTTCAAGGCTGCTTGGACCTTGTCGAAATTGGTCTCGGCGACGACGCTGCTGACTTCGCTACTAGCGACGTCGCTAGAGCTAAGCGAAGAGGCCACCTGAGTTGGGGCCCCGCAAGCAGAGAGGAGCAATCCTGCGCTCATGGCTAGGACGAATAGATTCTTTTTCATTCATTTTCCTTTCTTGTGTTTGACGTTGGCTTCCAATAAATTGGAGCTTTCCAAACAAGACTGCCTAACCTTATAAGGCCATTATTAAAAATTCAAGGGAAAAACACCTTGGACACGACGCCAATTTAAGATTGTTTAGCAGTCAGCAAGCTTCCCGGGCTTTGAGAGGATGGTTCAAATAAGAATTAGAGGATGAAGATGATGAGGTACATCGCGACGCAAGCGGCGGCCCAGATACCCGTGATGGTATAGGCGAACGGCTTGGCTTTCTCTGACTCAAAGAACTTGGTAAAGGACTTGAGCGCGACGAATCCGACAAAGGATACGGCGACGATGAGGCCGTAGATGGCGAACTGGGCTGCATCGGCGGAGACGATGAAGAGTCCACGCTGGGAGATGATGGCCTCGCCATTTGCGTCAACCTGTCCGTTCCACTGATGCCAGGTGAGGAAGTCGGCGACGGCGAAGATGGCCCAGTCAAAGGTGCAGGAACCGATCATGTTGCCGAAGCCTGCATCGTAGTTCTTCTTACGGAAAAGGGTGAAGGTGGAGATTATCTCCGGGATGGAGGTGCCGATGCCTAGAAGCAAGGCGCCTGCGACCGATCCAGTGAGGATCGGGAAGTCATTCTGAAGGAATTTCGTGAAGTAGGTGAGCGCGATAGAGCTGGCGATAAGCGCGACGGAAGCAAGCACGAAGACAATCCAAATCTGGGCGACGCTCCAAGAGGCGATGCCCTTCTCAACGCTTTCTCCAGCAGCTTCGCCAAGGGCTTCCTCGCCTTCTTCTGCCTCGTCTTCCTTTTCCTTTGGCTGAATGACGAGGGAGAGGATATAGAGGGCGAAGATGAGGATGGACATCAAATTGATGTCGCCAAGCATGACCTGAGCGTTACGCGGCGCGAAGAAGGCATAGGCGGCTAGGGCATATATCGCAAAGCAGATAAGGCCATTGATGAAATGGAACTTCTGAAGCTTGGCGTTGCGGAAGTTCTTTACGAACATGAAGGTCTCGACCGCGAGCAAGACGAGGTCAAAGATGATGGAGCCGAGAATATCGCCGACGACGTATTCGGGCTCATTGACGAAGAAGACGCTCGATAGGGCGGTGAAAAGCTCCGGAAGGGAAGTTACCGCGGCGAGAAGAACACCGCCGATGAACGCGCCGGAGATCTTGGTCTTCTTGTCTAAGGCATCAACGATGTCTCCAAGGACAAAAGAGAGATAGATCATTGCACCTAAGTCCAGTAGGTACACTGGGATATGCAACCATGCCATTGTTTTTTTCCTCCTATGCAGTGTGGGTGATTGCGGGAAACGAAAGAAAAACGAGACCCGCGCCGAATAAAGAAAACCTTTATTCTGCCCAAGTCTCGTTATCGGTTAGGTATGCCAGGCCTTCAAGATGAATGGCCGAGATTGTTGGCATAGCCACATGGGCAAGCCCATGCTAACTACTCCCTTAAGCGAGAGATAATCTATCCACTTTCTTTTGTGAAGTCAACGAGGTAAGAAAAAACCTTGGACAAATCCAAGGCAATCTTTCAATTGGTGCGGGGGATGAGATTTGAACTCACACGGATCTCTCCATACGCCCCTCAAACGTACGCGTCTACCAGTTCCGCCACTCCCGCAGCGAGGCTTATTATAGAGGCCTCTCGCCTGCAGCGCAATATGAAAGTCGCAACTTTTTGAAATTCCTTATTTTTGCTGCATTTATCGGCATTATCAAGCAAAAGCCGGGAAGAATACACACGCCATCGCGAAGTAGATGAGCAGGGTAAGAACATCCATGACGGTGGTGAGCAGCGGCTGTGCAAGAAGGGCTGGATCTTTCTTGATCGCGGCTGCGCCCATGCATAGCAAGGTGCCGACGACTTTGGATGCGCTGACGGCGACAAACATGGTTAGCGCGACTAGGGCGGAGAAGGTCAACGAATGAATCGCGAATTCTCCGGCTAGCGGACTATTGAACGCAGAGCCGTTCCAGATATTGATGGCTCCGAAGTTATAGGAGATGCCGTTGGTGTCGGTGACTTCGCCTAGGTTAACGATGCCGGTATAGCATTCGATGTTGATCCAGATGAAGGCGAAGGCTGCGACGAAGGAAGCGATGAGAAGAGCGGACCTTAGCTCTTTCCAAACGACCTGCAACGTCTGTTTCGGCCCGAATTCCTTTGTGGCGAGTCCGCGGATCATCAAGCCCGTGGTCTGACCGCCAGCGTTTCCGCCGGTATCCATAAGGGTAGGAACGAAAGAGATGAGAATCGGAAGGGCAACGAAGATCTGCTGCGCCTCCAAACGGTTAAGAACCAAGGTGGTGAAGGTTCCGAGGATGATAAGTCCGATGAGCCAGGGGAAGCAGCGCTTGGCATTGGCCCAGATGGACGTATCCATATAAGGAGTATCGGCGGCGCCCATGTTGGTCAAGTGAGCCAAGTCCTCGTTGGCTTCTTCGACCGCGACGTCGATAGCATCATCGATGGTGACGATGCCGACTAGGCATTCGTCATCGTTAAGGACGGCTAGGGCGTTAAGGTCGTACTTCGCCATCATGTTGGCGACCTCTTCCTTATCGGTATTCACGTGCACGTAAGGAGCATCCTTGCCCATGATCTCGGATAGCTTCTGATCGCCAGAGGCAAAGATTAGATCATCAAGGTTGACGGTTCCTGCGAACTTTCTTCTCTCGGTGCAGATGAACAAAGTGTATACCGTTTCGGCGTCTTTACCGATTTCGCGGATGGTTTCGATGGCTTTGGAAACGCTGATGCCCTCTTTGAGTTCGAGGTATTCGGTGGTCATGATGGCACCGGCGGTATCATCTTTGTATTTTAGGAGTTTGTTGATGTCGGTCCTCATGTCGGCGTCAGCGGCCTTTAGAACCTTTCTTGCAAGGTTGGCGGGCATATCACCGACGACGTCGGCGACATCGTCGGCGGACTGTTCGTTGATTAGCTTGACGAGTTCCTTATCGGTCATCGCGGAGATGAGGTTCTCCTTGGTGTCCTGGTCTAGTTCATCGAACAAAGCGGCGGCGTTCTTACTCGGGGTGTGACGGAAAAGATAGATGAGGTCGGTAACGTTCTCTAGCTCGCTTGCGGCTTCGGCGATATCGGCGTCAGGAATGTAAGTGAAAAACTCCGTGAGCTTAGCGGTGTCTCTTCGATGGATGACATCCTCTAGGATCTCAGGGGAGATCTTCTCATCGTTGATTTCGTCTGAGGTGACTTCGCTCTCTTCGTTAGTGACTTCCACTTCCGGAAGAAGGTCATCGAGAGACTCTTCGGTGATGGGCTTTTGCGGCTCGAGCTGCTCGAGCTCCGTGGTTTTCTTCTCTTCGTCTTTATTCACGGCGCTAGTATAGACGAGAGTGCGTTCTAATGTTAGCAAAAAGAGTTGGAAAATGATGAAAGGGTAAAAGAGCACGGCGGTTTTTTGCTAATGTAGGGGCATGGCAATTGACCAAAGGGAAAAGAACAAAGTACCTTACATAAAAACAGTTGCTTGCATTTCCTTTTTCTTAATTAAGAAACATGACTATAATGAACGTGTTTCTAAGAAAGGTATACAACACAAATGGAACAGAAATTCATCGTTGAGACCAGCGCCCACCACATCCACGTCACTCAGGAAGCCCTTGAAGCCCTCTGCGGCGAAGGTGCCAAACTTGAGGTCTTCAAAGAGCTCTCCCAGCCGGGTCAGTTCGCGTCTCAGGTCCGCCTAGACGTCATCTATCACGCCAGCATCAAAGACAAAAAGACTGGCGAAATCACCAAGAAAGATTTCACCCTCAAGGGTCTCCGCATCCTTGGACCGGTCCGTCCGCACAACCAGGTCGAGATCTCTCTCACCGAAGCCCGTTCTATCAAGGCCAATGTTCCCGTCAGAGAGTCCGGCGACGTCGCCGGCACCCCTGGCTGCACCCTTTTCAACCCGGCGACGGGCAAGTCCTATGACATCGCTGAAGGCCTTATCGTTGCCAAGCGTCACATCCATATGACTCCCGCCGATGCCGAAGCCTATGGCGTCTCCAACGGCGAAATCGTCAGCGTCAAGATCGCTGCCGGCCTAGGCCGCGATGCCATCCTCGGCGATGTCGTCGTCCGCGTCTCTCCGAAGTACGCCCTTGCCATGCACATCGACACCGATGAGTGCAACGCTCTTGGCGGTGCTGCCACTAACGTCTTTGGCGAGATCGTCAAGTAATTGGCCTTTATGGAGAAGACCTTCATCTACAAGCCTAGCGACGTCTGCTCCCAGCAGATGCGCATCGTCTATGAAGGCGATGTCGTCAAGCATCTCACCGTGGTGCGTGGCTGCACGGGAAATCTCCTTGGCATCTCCAAACTCGTGGAAGGCATGAAGATCGATGAGGTCATCTCCAGGCTTCAAGGCATTCATTGCCCCGGCTCTAGAACCGGCGCCACGAGCTGCCCTGATCAATTGAGCAAGGCTTTGCTTGCCATCAAAAAAGAAGAGAACCTCTAAAAAAGAGTCTTCAAACCCTGAGGCGATACGTTTCGGGGTTTTTCTCTTGCCCTCTAAGGAAGATAATAACCTGCTATGGAAAACTCGACTCTAGACCCCATCGTTCTTGACAGCAAGACAACGCTCGTCAACCTCTCTAACTCCATCCTCGCCCATTATGGCGTCATCCCCTTCCATGAGACGATCGCCGATGTGGATAAGCTATTGGAAGGCCACCGCAAAATCGCATTGTTCCTTTTCGATGGCATGGGTGAGGCCAACTTGAATAAATTCCCTCGTTCCTCAAAGTACCTTCTCTCCCATAAGGAGATGACCATCCATTCCGTGAATCCGGCCACCACGGTTGCCGCGACCACCGCTTTGCTCACTGCGAGATTTCCAATTGAGACCGGCTGGCTTGGCTGGAGCTTGATGTTTGATGAACTTGGCTGCCCCGTTAATGTTTTCCCTTCCACCAATTCCATCACGGGAGAACAGCTCCCTAAGGATCTGATGGAAAAGAAGTGCCCGACCACCAAACTTGATGTCTTGCTCAATAACGCCGGCGTGAAAGCAAAACTATCCTACGAATATCCGATTCAGAACGAGCTTGGACCGAAGAGCTTAAAGGAATTTGAATCCCAAGCCAGCAAATACTTCAAAGAAGAAGGGGGAGAGTTCCTCTATTCCTATTGGACCAACCCCGACCATGACCTTCATCAAAAAGGCACCAAAGCCTTCCGCGTGGGAAGCGATATCCGCAAGATTTCCAAGACCGTGAAGAAGTTCGCGGAGAGGAATCCAGATGTCTTGGTTCTCGTCGTTGCAGACCACGGCCTAGTCGATGTCGCCTACCGCGATGTTTCCGCTTTCCCGGAATTGCAGGAGTGCATCGAGAAGCCTTTGTCTATTGAAGGACGCTGCTGCACCTTCTTCATCAAATACGGCAAGAAGCCTCAGTTCGAGAAATCCTTCGCCCGTCATTTCCCTAACTTCTATCTATATAAGAAGGAAGAGGTCTTGGCCATGAAGTACTTCGGCGAAGGCAAGCCCTGCCAGCAGGCCCTTGATTTCCTTGGCGATTACCTCGCGCTTCCTAAGGACAATCAGCTGCTCGTCAATACTCTCTTCAGCCCGAAGGTCCATGTCCTCGAAGCCCATCACGCCGGACCTAGCCCCGAGGAGAAGAACATCGCTCTTCTTTGCTTCAACAAATAAAAAATGCTGTCTGCCCTCATTGGCCCGACCATTGAGGGCTTTCTTTAGGGGAAACGGTTTTCCGCCTATGCGTTTCCCTTGCTTAACCAGGCCAATCCTTCTATATTATTGCCACCGACGAAAAGCCGGGCATCTAGAAGCGCCTTTCCTCTCAGCGTAATCAGGGCGCTAGCAACTCCACTATAGTGGTAAGTGCTTCGCTGATAGCCCTCTTCCCACTGAGGGAGCG
The DNA here is from genome assembly GCA_902803375.1 of uncultured Erysipelotrichaceae bacterium. Taxonomy (GTDB): domain Bacteria; phylum Bacillota_I; class Bacilli_A; order RFN20; family CAG-826; genus Alloenteromonas. Next base: position 14,057 of record CADCPN010000021.1, read on the forward strand.
ATGCCTGGAGGAAACAAGCCGAAAATTGGCCTTCCGCAAAGTGGGAGGCCTTTTCTTCGGCGTCATTATTTATAGGAGGGCTATTAAATGGCCAAAGAAAGATTCTTATTCTCCAGCGAGTCCGTGTCTGAAGGACACCCGGACAAAGTTTGCGACCAGATCGCCGACGCGATCTTGGACGCCTGCCTAGCTCAGGACCCGTGGGCTCACGTCGCCTGCGAAGTCTTCGCCACCACCGAGTACGTACTCATCGGCGGCGAGATCACCTGTGCCGGCAACCCGATTCCGTATGAGCAGATCGCAAGAGACACTCTCCGCAGAATCGGCTACACCTCTCCCGAAAAGGGCATTGGCTGCGATACCTGCAAAATCGACGTTAAGGTCAAGGCTCAGTCCCCGGACATCGCCCAAGGCGTCAACCGCGGCGACATCCTCGAGATGGGCGCCGGCGACCAGGGCATCATGTTCGGCTACGCCACCAATGAATCCGAAGGCTATATGCCGCTTCCGATTTCCATTGCCCATAAGCTCGTCCGTACGGCCACAACTCTCCGCAAGGAAGGCAAATTCGAGGGCGCCCGTCCGGATATGAAGTCCCAGGTAACCATCGAATACACCGAGAACGGCCCGAAGATCGACACCGTCCTCATGTCCATCCAGCACGAGCCGGATGTGAATATGGACTCTTTCAAGTCCTATGTTGTCGAGAACATCATGAAGCCAGTTGCCAGAAGCTTCGGCCTCAACGATGACTTCAAGGTCCTCATCAACCCGACCGGCCGCTTCGTCATTGGCGGACCGGAAGGCGATACTGGCCTCACCGGCCGCAAGCTCATCGTCGATACCTATGGCGGCTCTTCCCGCCATGGCGGAGGAGCCTTCTCTGGCAAAGATCCGTCCAAGGTCGACCGCAGCGCTTCCTACTATGCGCGCTACATCGCCAAGAACCTCGTCGCCGCCGGCGCTGCCGATAGACTCGAAATCCAGCTTAGCTACGCCATCGGCGTCGCTAAGCCGCTATCCTTCTCCCTCAGCACCTTCGGTACCAAGCACGTCGATGATGAAGTCATCCTCGAGGCCATCGATAAATTCTTCGATGCCCGCCCGGGCGCCATCATCACCAACCTCCATCTCAACAAGCCGACCTGGAAGTATGCCGATGTCTGCAACTATGGCGTCTTCGGACGTCCGGACATCGAGCTCCCGTGGGAGAAACTCGACAAAGTTGAGGAGCTAAAGAAGTTCTTCGCCGAGCATTCCCAACAATAATTACACTTTTGCCCAAACTGTTAAGAAGCTTGGGCTTTTTTTCATCAAACAAATAAAAAAAGTATTAAAAAATGCCTAAAAATGTAAGCGGTTACAAGAATGTTATTTGTCAACCCTTTACCTTGTTTATTTTCTTTATAAAATAAAGGTGTAGAAGCCTTCAGGAGGAGGCAAGTATATGAAATATCAGATCATTGGGAAGAACATCGATGTCACTCCCGCAATCCGTCAAGACATCGAAAAAAAGTTGGGGAGGATGGACAAGTACTTCGTCATTAACGACGATGTCCTCTGCCGTGCCGTCGTCCGCAGCTACACCGTTGGCGCAAAGGTAGAAATCACTATCTTCACCAAGCCGATGACCTTCCGTACTGAGGTCAAGGACAATGACCTCTATGCAGCCGTCGATCTGGCCATCGATAAACTCGAAGGCCAGATGAGGAAGCTCAAGACTCGCATGGATCGTACTAAGGAAGCCGATAGCCTTGGTAAAGCCATTGCATACGAAAACTTCGAAGCGGAAGAACGGGAAGAGGAGAAGGATGAGATCGTCCGTACCAAATCCATCTACCTCGATCCGATGAGCGTCGATGAAGCCATCACCCGCATGGAAGCCTTGGGCCACGATTTCTTCGTTTATCTAGACGAAGATGATGACCAGGTCTCCGTCGCCTACCGTCGTCTCGATGGCGGCTATGGCGTCATTGAGGTTGAAAACAAACTTAAGTAACGTTTCGTTACCTCCTTGGGGAAGGCCTTCCGAAAAGGGAGGGCCTTTCTTTTTTCGCCTTAGTGAAGTAAAAGGAGTATGCTAATACAACCTTATGATCAAAGTTATCGCAACCGATCTCGACGGAACTCTCTTCTATCCCAAAGCCCGCCACAGCATGATCCCGAGAAAGAATAAGAAATTCCTAGAGAGATTCATCAAAGACGGCGGTCGCCTTGTGATGGTGACTAGCCGCTCCCCAGAGTTCGCCTCCAGGGTAGAGGAGTATTTCGATTTGCCCTTTGATTTCGTAGGCGCCAATGGCGGCTTCATGAAGGTGAATGGAAAGATCATCGAGGAGAATTTCTTCGACCCCGAGACCTTGCGCTCCATCGTCTTGGAAGTCAGGGATGCCTTTAACCCCTTGATCTTCTTCCTCTCCAGCAAGGATAGGGCTCTCGTTATGCCGCGGCACGGCATCAATCCCATCGTCTGGTTCATCTATCAGCTTTATACGGCTAGCGAAGGCTGCTACCGCGAAAGAGCGGTTAGAAGTGACCACGTCTTCTTCAACGAAATTGAAAAAGGCGAAGTCAACAAGCTGATGGTTTTCATCGGAATAACCAAAAAGGCGAAGGCCATGGCGGAGGTTTTGAGCAAGAAGCTCGCCGCGACCTATCCTGACGTGGAGGTCCACTGGCTCAACGAAATCATCGAAATCACCCCAAAGGGGTGCTCTAAGGCCAGCGGGGTGGCGAAATACCTTGATTATATTGGTGTTCACCGCGATAATGTTCTAGTTGTAGGCGATTCAGGAAATGACGTGCCTATGTTCGATGCTTTTCATGAGAATTCCTTCTGCATGAAGCACGCGCCGCGCACCGTCAAAAACCACGCCAAAACTACAATCGCGAGATTCTGCGATCTGGAAAAAAAGCTATACCCATCTGCGGATAGCAAGGTAAAATCCCAGATAACATCTAAAAAGGAAGACTAGTATGAATCAAATTTCCGAAGTCGTGACCACGTTGCTCCACTATAACGTCAACGTCCGTGACACCCTCGAGTATTGCGTTAGAAAAGACGCTTATGACCCGAACCTATTCAAATCCAAGAAGCGTGCAATTCTTGTCGAAGTCGACCAGAAGACCCCGCTTAAGAACATCATCGACAACTCCGGTGAGAACGGAGCCAAGCTTGAGAAGCTCATCCGTGATTTCTATGGTGACGTCTACGGTGACAAGTCCACCATCCTTTCCCTCGGCGCCAACCAGGATGGCGCGGAAGAAGTTCGCGTTGACCACAACCAGCATCTCGCCATCTACAAGTACGTTCTCCCCATCCACGAGAATGTGAACTCCATGATCGCCGGCGTCCTCAATGATGGCCACCAGCACAACCAGGATGTCGAAGAAGTCGAAAAAGTCTGGCATGCCGAAGACAAGATGTATCGCGCCGTTGCTTACATGACCCTCGTCGCCGACCTCAACAAGCTCTTCAACGACTATAACCAAGCCCGCAATGAAGCCAAGGGCGCTGAAACCCCGGCTTCCAAGTTCATCGGCAACGATATCTCCACCGTTATCCAGAACATCAACTTCGTCCGTCAGTCTGCCCGTATCACCGACAATGTCTATAAGGATATGGAAGACAAGATCGTCAGACTCATGGAAGAAATGACTGGCCGTCGTGAACTTCCGGTCGGCAAGAAGTTCCCGGATGTCATGAGAGAGACCGCTGAGACCATCAGCCTCTATATCCGTGACGCCGAAGCCGAATTCCGCGCCTGCTATCCGCTTCTTATCAACGAGCTCCTCGAGCAGGTAAAAGCCGATGACGCCGCTCGTGCCAAAGGCGAAACCCCGGCTGCTGCTGGCACCGCCAACCTTTCTAAGTAATTAATCCCCTTTATTCATTATGTCCGAAACCAAAGCAAGAAAACTCACCGGTAAAGAACTCACCTGGTACATCATCGCGGGAACCATCGCCCTCCTTGGCCTTATTTTCGTGATCTTCGCCATCATCGGAGACTTCATGCCGGTTCTTAGCAGCGACAACTGGGTCGCCCAAAGCGAAAAGACCTGGCTTACCAATTGGTCTCCGTTAGGCTATCGCTGGTGGGGGCTTATCTTCCTTGGCGCCGGAACCCTCATCTCCGTCATCGCCCTCAGCTTCTTCGCTAGAGAAGGCGACAGAGACGAAGAGCGTGCTCTCCGCCGCGCGCAGCGTCTTGCCGTTGCTGCCAAGACCACTGCCGAAGAAGAGCAGCCAAAGGCCTAATTACCTGATTGCTATCGAAAAGGGGCAACCGCTTGGATGCCCCTTTTTGTTGTATTTTCCGTATTTCTCCAATGTCTTCTTCGCCTTATCGACGTCGATATCGATAAATCCGGAAGGGGGAGGATCGTGTAATCGGATTGGAAGGTGCTTAGATAATAAAGCATCTTCTCATAGGAGCAAAAGAAGGCGTAGACGTCGTCTTCGACTTTAACGGGACACGGACGGTAGTCGGCCTTGATCTTGAACTCTTCGATGGCTTTGCTTGAGATAGATACCTAGATGGTCTCATCACCGATATTGGGGTGAACAGTGTCGTCGTTATCTTGGATCATATCGAATTTCCCTTCATTCCTTCTGGGCGAGAGCAAGTAGGGAAGGAGAGGATGGTGATGTTCCCAATACGACAAGGTGATTCAAGGATAAGGGCGAAGCTGATCGGAGTCTCTTTGACGATTGCGATGTAGTTGTTCTTATTCTTCTATCGAAGCATCGCCCGCATCGCGCTTCGTTTTTTTAAATTATTTCGATCGCATCGAAAGAAATAAGATATTTTGCACAAAGCTTGGCTTACACCCATCCTACGAAAATTCGACATTTTTTTCTGGAGCACATTAATCTTCGCGGCGACGTCGGCGACTTCGACGCCCGAGATGAGCGTCCTGTTCGTCAGGGCGCGCCTTCCGCCGGCTGCTTTCTTCCCCGCGCAGATCGTCGCCGTTATGTACCTGGATTTGAGCCTTTTCCCGATCGTAGAGATGTATTTCTCGTCGATTTGGACGTGGACGGCGCTTTTCCCGGGGGTCCATTCTGCCCATTGAGGAGGTCACGGCGGTGTCGCGGATGATCCTGCAGACCGTCGACTTCGACAAAGCCTGCCCGGGGACGGCGTTGGCGCCCACGTAGCGATAGGGGCATTCGCCGGCCAGCGTGAGGATTGTCCTCCGATCCCTTCTGACCGTGACGAACCGCCTTTTCCCGGACCAGGTCTCGCTCGAAAGCTCGCAGAAGAGCTTTGCGTCCAGCTTCTCCAGTTTCCTCGCCGCCGCGTTCGGGCATTCGCCCAGAATGGCGCCTACACTCTATTGACGCGCCTGCGTGAAAAAATATAATCATTATATGGATTTTTTATCAATTTTTTCAGTTTTAGCGATGGCGACTGGAGATATAATTTCGCCACAAAAAACATCTTTTTCGCTTTTTGATTTTTCTTCAAATCTTCCCTATATTGTTGCCGCTTTAAATGACCGCTCCGATTCAAGCCGAAAGCCCGGGATTCTTTCGACATCAAGTACAGATGCAATTTTTGAAATCCGTGGAACAAATGACGAAACGTGGTTTTTCGCGGACTTTGAAGGCGAAAACGGTTTTTTGGTCATGGGCGAGAACCATAATATAGCCATTATCGAAACAAAGGGCGACTATCCAATTCTTCGATCATCAGACTCACTGCGATTTGACGGCACATGCTTTTGGCTGGATGACACCCCGTTTCTTTATAAACAATCTCTGCCAAAAGATATCATCATAGGCAATCCTGGAGGCAGCCTTTTGCCGGACGTTAATTTGCGGCCATATGATGGGGTTATAGAATATGGGGACATTGATGATTTTTTGGAGTCTTCATACGATCTCGTAGACGGTTGGGAAATGATAGATCAGGGGAAGCTGCATGGCCTTTCCTCTGGAAGGTCCAATGAAGGTTATACCCAATATTCGGACAGCGTTTATAAAACTCTTATAAGCGGCGCTTATTACGGGGAGGGCAATTGCGGATTAACGTCCACTTCGAATGCGTTGCAGTATTATTCGCGGCACGGCGGATTCTATGATTTGCCCAATTATGACGATATGGTTCTCATAACCCCTTCGGTGGATGAACCGAATTATATGGCGACCGTTGCATCGCTGAGCCAACCTTATTATCCCAAGGATACGAGCGTGTCTATACACGAAATCTATTCTGCTGAACGAGACTATGCGATTGCTCAAGGATATGTGTGTCGGGGGATGAATGACACCCAAACGAGCGCCGCCTTTGTCGGAGCCGCTTCCGATTACGGTTACCTTGGAGAGTTTACTGCCTATAGCTCCTTCACATTCCAAACCATCAAAAACGAGATAGATGCCAATCGCCCTTTGCAGCTCCGCACAAACGAAGACCTTTGTTATGGAGGCCACGGGATGATGATCACCGGATATCGCGAGTATTATGCCGAAGATCGGGTTCAGGTCGGCCCTTCTTTATCCATTTATGCTGAATATCATCTTCCGTTCGTGAGTGTTTTTGATGGGCGTTCTGTTAATGAAAGGTGGTTTGATCTGACTTCGATTTCAAACCTGGGTGCAAATTATTCTCGCTCTACATCACAAACAATTGCCACGTTGCACTTATCGGAGGCGCAATAATGAAAATAGAAAAACTCCTGTTCCCCGCGTTTCTTCTTCCCTGCCTTTTGTCCTGCGCCGGCCCAGGCGATATTTCCTCTGACAATGTGATGGAGACCTCGTCTGCCTCCGCTATTTCTCTCGCCTCTTCTGTCGATACAACAGAGCAATCTGCCATGACGGAATCCTATGATTCAACCGTCGGAGTTGAGGCCAAATATGAGTTTCTAAACTGCAAGCAGTCTGCAAACACGGACTGGGATTTTGATTATTTCCACTTGAGACTAAACAAAGGGTGCACGGGAAAGATGCAATGGAAAACCCGACTTGGTGGCGTCGTGATGGAAGAGAAGACTTGGGAGTTCACCTACTCCATTGGTTACCATCTTTGCATTGGCTATGGCTACTCTGATTATATTATTCTTAGTGCTCCTAGGCCGTGTTTGGACCCTTTCGGCTTTACTCAGGGGAGTATTTCGGAACAATATATCACGTTTTATGACGGCCCTGACGGCCTTGTCGTTGGGGAAGGTGGGGAGGCCTATAAGCTGTCCATTACCTTCAGTATTTTCTGACGACGCTAATGAGCAATAAGCAATACAAAGGGCAACGACGAATAGTGCTATTTTGAACTGAAACCGTTTGCTAGCTTCTTATTGCTGCTTTTTTTCGATGATGATTGATAAAGACAGCCGCCGATTCCAATAGTTAAGTCCGTTTGAAACCGCGGAACCCGAGTTATCGGACTTATCGCGGCTTTTCGCTTTGCCCAAGCGGACATAGCCCTGGGATTGTCACCGCCAGAGGCAAGGACATTGACCCGAACGGATGGTATGATGTCATCGCCCACGGAAGACACGATGCAATCGAGGTCAACTCCCTCCATGGTGAAACCCTCATTAGCGCTCGGCAAGCTGCGGCACTTATCCGAAAACAACCTGGATTCCGGAAAGCCAAAGGGGCATGGCTTCTATCATGCTCGACCGGCGCGGATCCGGAAGGGTTCGCCCAACACCTGGCAAATGCATTGGGGAAACCGGTGTATGCACCAACCAAAACCCTATGGGCCGATGAACATGGCCGCATGTGGGTTTCGTCCGACAAACACAACGTCGACAAAGGACAATTCGTGAAATTCATCCCTGGAGGTATCAAACATGGAAAAAAATAACATCTGCGAAAAATGCGGCGCCGAACTTCGCGTCGATCGCTGCGGCTGCGCCGTGACCTACACCTGTCCGAACTGCGGCTGGTCCGTGGCCACGACCGAATGGGAACCCATCGATTTGGATGAAACCAAATACGAAATCCGCCTCGCGGAAGGGACGCCCGTCAACAAGGAGACCCTCTCCCTCGTTTCTCGCATGACCGGCAAGAACTTCATCGACTCCAAGAAGGCCATCGAGGCCTGCGGCGTCATCTACGTCGGAAAAGCGCGGGTCATCCTCGAGCAAAAGGACTTCCTCGCCAAGCAAGGGGTAGCGTTCGTCATTGAGCCCAATTTCCCGTATTGAGTCGCAAAAAGCCGACGAATAAGGGCCAGACCCGCAAAGGCAACCGGTCCTTTTTTAATGAGTTAGAAGCACGGTGTGGGGCTAAAACCCGGTGTTGGTCGGGAATTCTGCCCTAAATCTTAGGATTTCCCAGCTCTCAATCATCATTTTCAACAGGGTTTCGGCCTTCTTCAGGGCGTTGCCCGGGCAGTTCAGCTTGAACGAGAGAAGATTGAGGTAGTCCTGGATCCTCGAAGCCGTCTTCGCCATCCCGCAATGGAGGCGGAACCAGGCTTCGACGTTGGAGGTGAGGAGATTGATCGGCTTCAATTCCTCGCATTGGTCGCCATGCCTGCCGATCATCGCCTTTATGGGGGATACACGACGTTTTGGCTGCAGGAGACGTCGCCTATTCGCCTAGCCTTCTTGGAATCGCTTCCCTCGTTTAGGGAATCGGCGATGCCCTGTGCGTATCTGATGGTGTCCTCGATGCCTTGCTTGGCTAGATCCTAAAAAATAAGGTGAGAAACTGGTCTCACTCGTCGACCACGTGCGCGTCGATACGCATGAAGATAACGCACCCATGCGCGGCTTATTGAAGAAGCTGGGATTCATCTATTGTGGAAGGATATTGCTGGAAGATGGCTCTCCTCGCATTGCCTATAAGCGAGTTGGGGCAACCCAATAGTGGCATAAGGTGGTATAAATTACTTGTCCATTAGGAGAAAAAGAAAATGAAGAAAAGCTTTGGCCCGAAACCTCTATTGATGCCGATGCCGGTGTTGATGATCGCCACCTACGATGAAAACGACAAAGTCGATGTTATGAATATGGCTTGGGGAGGCGTCTGCGATGATGATCAGGTCGCCCTTAACCTTTCTGAAGACCATAAGACCGTGAAGAACCTTTATCTCCATAAAGCCTTCACTCTTTCCGTGGCCAATGCCGCCACTGCGGCTGAATCCGATTACTTTGGTCTCGCCTCTGGTAACCGCGTAAACGACAAGTTCGAAAGAACCGGGCTCCACGCCGTCCCCTCCACCCTTGTTCACGCTCCGATTGTGGAAGAATATCCGATCACCCTCGAATGCGAAGTTATCCGCTTCGAGAAGGTTGAGACCAGCTTCCGCGTCGTCGGCAGGGTCAAGAACTGCCTTATCGATGAATCCGTTCTCGATGAAAAAGGCAAACCCGATGCCACTAAGATCAACCCGCTTATCTTCGATACCTGTGGCTTACGCTATTTCAGCCTTGGCAAAGAGCAGGGTAAAGCCTTCAATCTCGGCATGAAGTACATGAAGAAGTAGAAGCATTCTCTTTGAATCCCACTATTTAAACTCGTAAACTCCTACTCGTTGAAAGAAGAAACTTATGAAAATCACCCCGAATTGCAAAATCCTCCTCGAAGCCGCTATGTCTGAAAGGCATGCCAACTGCTTCGATATCCGCTGCGTTAACGACGACAACGGCGAAGCCAGCATCGAAGTCGATCTAATCAACGCCGCCAATGCCAACCGCGTCATCGATGTCGACGGCGTTAAGGTCTCCATCTCCATAGAAGATGAGCAGGCCCTCTCCAACGTCATCTTCAGCGAAAAGGATGGGGGCATGTACCTCGCCGTCGAAGGCGATGAGTGCGGCTGCGGATGCGGCGGGCATCATCACCACGAAGGCGAATGCTGCGGCTGCGGCGAAGAAGGTTGCGGTTGCGGCGAAGAGGGCTGTAGCTGTGGCGATGAGTCTTGCGGATGCGGCGAAGGCTGCCGCTGCCAAAGCGAAGAAGCCTAATTCGGATTTATCTTCTGCTGCCCATGGGTCTCTCGTGGGCTTTTTCTTACTTTGTAAGAGTGTTGGAAAAAATGCGATTGAAGTTTAAGATAATCAAGATTTAGCAGGTATTTGACTATGGAAGAAACTATCAAAAAGGTAATGCTCACAGGCGACCGTCCCACCGGCAGACTCCACATTGGACACTATGTGGGATCTCTTCGTCGCCGCGTTGAGCTTCAGAATGAGGGCGGCTTCGACGAGATGTTCATCATGATCGCCGATACCCAAGCCCTCACCGATAATGCCGGCAACCCGCAGAAGGTCAGAGATAACGTCATCGAAGTTGCTCTTGATTACCTTTCTGCCGGCATCGACCCAAGCAAGGTCACGATCTTCGTCCAAAGCCGCGTCCCGCAGCTATTCGAATTCACAAGTTACTTCATGGATCTCGTCACCTATTCCCGCCTTATCCGCAACCCGACTATCAAAAGCGAGCTCGATATGCGTGGCTTCGGCGAGTCCATCCCGACTGGCTTTCTTACCTACCCGATTTCCCAGGCTTCCGATATCTTGATGTTCGGCACCACCATCGTCCCCGCTGGCGAAGACCAGATGCCGATGGTTGAGCAGGCGCAGGAGATTGCCCACAAATTCAATGCCCTTTATGGCGAAGTCTTCGTTGAGCCGAAGATCATGCTTCCGGAGACCGAGGCCAGCCGCCGCCTTCCTGGCACCGATGGCAAAGCCAAGATGTCCAAGTCCTTGGGCAACTGCATCTATCTAAGCGATGACGCCAAGACCGTGGAGAAGAAGGTTATGTCGATGTTCACCGACCCGACCCATCTCACCATCACCGATCCCGGCCATACCGAAGGCAATCCGGTCTTCATTTATCTTGAAGCCTTTGCTAAGGATGAGCACTTTGCCAAGTATCTCCCTGAATATAAGAACCTCGATGAGCTAAAAGCCCATTACGAACGAGGCGGACTAGGCGACGTCACCGTCAAACGCTTCCTCGCTAAGGTCCTCAACGACACCCTCGATCCCATTCGCGCTCGCCGCCATGAGCTCGAGAAGGACATCGCCGGCGTCTACAAGATCCTTGAAGAGGGTTCTGCCAAAGCCAGAGAGAAAGCTGAGTCCATCGCCATCCGGGCTAGACGTGCTATGGGACTTAACTATTTCGAAAACCGCAAGCTCATCGAAAAGCAGCAGAAGGCCTATAACAAAGAGCATGAAGCCGCCGCTAAGCTAGCCGCTTATTTGGCGCAAAGCAAAAAGTAAGTTCGAAAAACCGAAAAACGGAAGGCGTGTAATGTGTCTTCCGTTTTGTTTTGCGCTATCTTACCTTTATGTAATTTGGCTTGGTATTAGAAGGAGGTGCGATGCGCGGCCTCTACACGGCAGGTGCCCTTGATGTCCTTATGGAGTGTGGCATCGAGTTCGATGGCGTCATCGGCGTATCCGCCGGTGCAACATTCGGCGTGAACTATAACTCCAAGCAGATCGACCGCGCCCACCGCTACAACATCCGCTTCGCCCAAAACTGGCGCTATGGCACCATGAAATCCCTTCGCAAAAGCGGCGACCTCTATGACGTGGATTTCTGCTACCGCGAGCTTCCCTATGAACTAGATAAGTGGGACATGGATACGTTTTATAGCAACCCCGTTCCCTTCTATTGCGTCTGCACTACCGTGGATAAGGCTGAGCCTTTGTATCACCTTCTCAACAATAGGGAGACGGATATGAATTACATCAGGGCCTCCGCCTCTTTGCCCGTGTTCTCTAAACCGGTCTACGTGGAAGGACAACGCCTTCTTGATGGCGGCATCGCCGATCCCATCCCGCTGCGCTTTATGGAGAAACAGGGCTATACGAAGAACCTCGTCATCCTCACCCAGCCCCTAGGCTATCAGAAGAAGAAAGCCCAGTGGTGGCTCTTTCCTTTCCTAAAGAAGCTGCCCGCCATCTATAAGGCCATGAAGAACCGCCATACCCTATATAACGGGGAACTCTCTTACGTGAAAAAGCAGGAAGAGGAGGGAAACGCTTTCGTGCTCCGCCCATCTAAGGATTACCGCATCAAGCACACGGAACACGATACCGCCAGGCTTGAGATGCAGTATCAGCTAGGAAGGGCGGATATGGAGGCGGCGCTGCCGCAATTGTTAGGATTTCTTAACAGAAACTAGGCCTATTGGCATATGCGGGAGAAGGTAGTAACCTTTATCCCGCTTGGGGGAGTAGGAAGCTACTAAGTAGCGGCAACGCCAACATACTGGGAGAACCATCTCCCTGGCTTGCCTTAATGTCCAAGACCCATGATCAAAGGGGTTTTGACCATGGATTGGCTAAACATTATTCTCACTTCCATCTCTATGTCCGTCGATGCCATGACCGTTGGCGCGGTCGATGGCGTCGAAGAGGAAGGCATGAAAAAGGGCAAGATGCTCTTGATCGCCTTCTCTTTTGGCTTGTTCCAGCTCATCATGCCGGTCATCGGCTATTTCATTGGCTATACCTTCCGTGAGCAGGCAAAGAAGTGGATTCCCTACATCGCCTTTTCTCTTCTTGCTGGACTTGCCATCAAAAGCTTCCTTGATTGGCTAAAGGATTTTCGCGAAGAAAAGAAGAAAGGTGCCCTCTCTGAAGAAGAAAGGGAAGCAAAGGAGAATGCCAAGAAGAAACTCAGCTTCTGGGAGATTATCGTCCAGGATATCGCCACCTCCATCGATGCTTTCTGCATCGGCTTCGTCTTCATGTCCTATAGCATTCCCGACGCGATGATTGTCTTCATCGTCATCGGCGTCACCACCTTCGCGCTTTCCTTCCTCACCATCTTCCTTGGCAGCAAGGTTGCCGATAAGCTCGAGAAGTGGGGCGGTCTTCTCGCTGCCGTCGTCTTCCTTGGCATCGGAATTAAGATCCTTCTTGAAGGCATCCTATAATTTGAGCAGAAGCGCTAAACGGGCAAGGGGCATACTCTTGCCTTTCTTTTTTACCTTTTTTATACTGAAGTATAATTTCTTACAATTTGCGGGAGGATGTAAGAATATGGATGCTAGGGTTGTGCGCACCAAAAGGGATTTGGAAAAAAGCCTAAAAGATCTACTTGCCAATACTCCGTTCGACAAAATCTCGGTTAAGGATATCTGCAATCACGCGAATATCTCCAAGATGACATTCTACAAGCACTACCAAGACAAGAACGATTTGCTCGCGCAGCTCATTGCTTCTGTGGGTGAAGAAATCAAGCAAAAAGCCATTGCCGCTTCATTGCCACTAGGCCCTAGCGACAGTTTTGAAGCCCGCGTGCAGAAGTGCACCATCTTCTCCGTGGAATTCCTAAAGGAATGCTTTGCCTATAAGAACCTTCTTATCCGCATCGAAGAGCCATGCGACTCCAACGCTTCTGGCGTCGTCTATTTCACCGCCAAGAGCTTCGTCTATAGCATCGTCGAGACCTACTACATCGAAAACCATTATCCGAAGCGTATGCTCGCGGCCTTCTTAGCCGGTGGCTTCGTCTCCATTATGCTGGAGATGCTAAAGGAGGATCGCTTCGATGAGGTAGAAGCATACGGCTACTTCAAAGACGCCTTCACCAAAGCCTTCTCCAATAGGCTTTTATAACCAAACGAACCAAAATTAGAACACGGTCGCGAGGTCGTGCTTTTATTGCTGCTTGCTTTAGGCTGGCTGGGCAACGGGAGTCTTGCTATTGGCGATGATGCCGAATAGCCCGCCGAGGAATGGGAAGATGTTGAAAGTAATGAGGCCCAGGATCAATTCAACGACATGGATGCCGTATTTATGAAGCCCTGGGCGAACGCGCTGCATCCCAAAGAAGGCGAGGATGATGCCGATTAGTTCGACAAACATCTGGAACCAGACCAAGATCTTCATGGCGAGGATGATGGCTGCGCTCTCTTCGGCGGTAAAGGTAGCGGACTCCGAGGCAAAGAAGTCGGAAGGCAGATCGCGAATGACGTCAAAGAGTACGCAAAACAAGGCGATGAGCGCCAACGAGAAGAAGACGGTGATTCCATAGAGGTTTCTGGATGCGTTTTTCATGCCTTCATTATAAAAGACTATCAAGATCGAGGAAGAACGAGATATCCCGCTCCGCTTGTTCTCCATGAAAATGGGGGGTGTGACCTTTCGTTATTCCCTTATCTTTTGGGCAAAAAGACATAACCGCTGGGATCTTCGTTACGTCACCGATCCCGTCTTAGACCTAATTCAATATGGGGCCGCCATCTATGAGGATGAGCGGTTCCAGGCGCTTAAAGGCTTCCACCAAAGAGGCCTGGATTGTTTCCCTAAGCGAAAAAAAGTCGCGAGAAGGGAATTCCTCGCGGCTTTGTTTAAGAAGCCAAATAAGCCTCTCTCGTTAGAGCAAGGGGGCAACTAGCTTCATGATATGGCCCCTAAGCTTACGTAGCTTTGGGTTCTTTTTAACGTCTTCTTCCGTGATGAGGTGGCTCTTGGCCGCGGTCTCTTGGAAGTCCTTCTCGATGTCATTGACCACAGGGGTATCGGCAAGGAAGGTGCCGCATTCGAAGTGGTGGTAGAGGGAACGATAGTCGAGGTTGATGGTTCCGACAACCGCACGCTTATCATCGGCGACGAAGACTTTCGCGTGAGTGAAGCCAGGGGTGTATTCATAAACCTTAACCCCGGCTTCCAATAGCTGTGGATAATAAGTCTTTGCCAAAGCCCAGACGGCTTTCTTATCTGGGATGCCCGGGATGATGATCTGCACGTCCACGCCTTTTCTGGCGGTGGTCGTCAGCGCGGCGATGAGCTCGTCATCGAGAATGAGGTATGGGGTGATGATATGGACGTAGCTGCTAGCGCCGGTAATGATGGAGAAGTAGACCATCTCGGCAATCTTCTCTTTGTTAAGAGGGTTGGTGGCGTAGGGGGCGAGGAAGCCTTCGTTTGGCTTGGAGATTTTATGTTCTAGGAACGGAGAGAAGTCGCTGGCGGCCTCCTCATCGGCATGCCACTGGCTTAGGAACATGGTGGTGAACCTGGAGACGGCTTCGCCTTCAAGCCGGAGGGCAACGTCCTTCCAATGGCCGAAGCGCTCAATGTGGTTGATGTATTCGTCAGCGAGGTTGACGCCTCCGTTATAGGCAACCTCATTATCGATGACCAAGATCTTACGGTGGTCTCTGTAATTGAGCTTGCTGGAGAATGGGGGCTGAATCGGGTTCCAGATTTTGCTCTTGATGCCGATTGCCCTTAGACGTTTGAAGTAGTTGTTAGGAAGGACGCTCATGGCGCAGGTGCCGTCATACATGACGCGCACATCGAGGCCTTCCTTGGCTTTTTCTTCCAAGATCTCGAGTATCTTGCCCCACATGAGGCCTTCCTCGATGATGAAGTATTCAAGGAAGATGAACTTCTTGGCCTTCTTGAGGTCTATTAGCATTCTCTCCCATTTCTTCTCGCCAAGAGGGAAGTATTCGACATCGGTGTTTTTGTAGATGGGGTAGCAATGGGTGCCATAGATATAATTGGCGATAAGGGCGCTGCCTTTATCCTTATCGAGAAGTTCATCTAGAACTTCGTGGTTCTGCGGATGCAAAGCTTTGTTGCCTTCATATTGGACATTTAGGCAATACGTGGTATCGCTTTTGGCGGGACTCGTCCTGGCAAAGATGTAGAAGAGGCCAGCCACGAAGGGGAAGATGGCCACGAAGACGACCCAGGTGAGCTTTGCGCTGCTCTCCATCGAGGAGTTGATGATGAAGAGGCAAAGGATGATGACCGAAACGGTTCTGAACCCGACGATGTATCCGCTAAGCGAGTTGCCGATTGCGGACCAGATAAGCAGCAATAGGCCGACTTCGAATAGAAGGATGATGATGGACAGGAAGACGGGGCTTAGCAAGAAAGAGAAGATTCCCTTTCTCCAATGCCCGTTTAGCGACAACCCGTTTTCGGTTAGTTTGCGTTTGACCTTCATGGAGTTACCTCGTTTGCAAAGATGCATATATGCATCGGCTATTCTAATTCTAATGGAATGGAAAAGATTGCGCAGAAAAGAAAATATAATATGAGACGTTCACGTTCGTTTATCTCTCGACCAACCTCGGGTTCGAATCCCTCAGCAGTAGCAAAAAAGCCTGGGATCT
The DNA here is from genome assembly GCA_902803375.1 of uncultured Erysipelotrichaceae bacterium. Lineage (GTDB taxonomy): Bacteria > Bacillota_I > Bacilli_A > RFN20 > CAG-826 > Alloenteromonas. The sequence continues at coordinate 30,112 of CADCPN010000021.1, forward strand.
TCCGATTCCAGGCTGCTTTTGCTCACTGGCGGGCCAGTGATGGATTTATCCGAACCTTTTTGAAGTCCTCGGAGCTCATGGAGACGATCGGTTCGTACCCGAAGAGGTCGAAC
>CADCPN010000022.1 GCA_902803375.1 uncultured Erysipelotrichaceae bacterium
CGAGAGGGTGGACGAACTGGTGCGGGAATGCTACCAAATAAGCGCATCATTCAAGAGCAGAACCAGATATTAGGCTGGTTTCTCACCCACACTTTGGTAAATACTTCTAAATTCTTAAGAATTTAGTCCTTGAAGTAGCTGATGTTCCTTTCTTTTGTCGGATCGAAAGAGATGTTGCAGATAGAGGCCACCAGCTCGTAAATGCCGCAGGTGATGAACCCTAGGAAGAGATAGGACAAGGTACGGGACTTCCAGCCAACTGGTTTCAAAGAGCCGTGGTTGATGATGATGCTTCCAAGGAATCCAAGGAAAAAGGTAAGGAGGAAACGGGCTATTCTGTTGTTGTCTTCCATTGTCAAAGACTCCTTTTCGCATTATTTAACCACCGATTAATCGCAAAGAATGCGAAATCGTTTTTTGTAGCGTTTCTTTAAAAGTACGGCAAAAAGCCAATTTTCTCTTTTCCGTTCAAGAAAAGTTTCCACAAGCACCAAAAAAGCTCCGAAAACGGAGCTAGTTTGCCAATTGGTGCGCCCGGGGGGACTCGAACCCACAACCCCCAGATTCGTAGTCTGATACTCTATCCAGTTGAGCTACGGGCGCAGTTGCCATCGCTTAGTGGCGACAGCGGGAAGTATAGTACGTCAAGCTTTGCTTGGCAACTATTATTTTTGGAGCATCCGGGCGGAATTGAACCGTCGGTCAGGGAGTTGCAGTCCCTTGCCTTACCGCTTGGCTACGGATGCGTGCCGAAGGATTATAGCAACGCTTCTATAAAAGTTAAATACTTTTTAACCCCTTTATCGACGGAATTATCAAATTTAGCTCGGATATTGCTGCACTATTAGAACTGATCGCTTCAGAAGTCGAGGCAATGGGAGCAAATAAGGGTGTTCCTTGGACCTTGGCGATGGTGACGAAAATAACGAAAACCAAAATGCCAAGAGCAATGCGATAATAGCCAAAAGGCTTGAAATCATGACGCTTTACGAACGCCATTAGCCATTTAACAGCCAATAAAGAAACGATAAAGGCAACGATAAATCCAATAAGAAGGAATAAAGTTTCGTTCTTATTGGGCATTCCATAGTTTTTGATGAACTTGAAAAGCTTTAATCCGCTCGCGCCGATCATGACGGGGATGGAGAGGTAGAAAGAGAATTCGGCCGCGGATTCCCTATTGCAGGAAAGAAGCAAAGCCCCAAGGATGGTGACGCCGCTTCTGCTGGTGCCAGGAATCAAAGCAAGCACCTGGAAGCAGCCGATATAAAAAGCGGTGCGTAAGCTCATATTGACGACGGAGTCGACTTTGAATTCCTGCTTCTTCTTAGAGACGTAGGTCTCGACGGCGATGAAGGCAATGCCATAGATAATCAAAGTAGCCCCGACGATCGCCCATTCGTATTTGGCGAACTTATCGGTGATCTTCAGATATTCCATGCCCAAGCCCACAACGGCCGCTGGAAGGCAGCCTACAAGGGTTTTTAGCCAAGTCTGCCAGATTCTTTTATGAGCCACGTAGTTGCCCATAGCGACGAGTTCTTGCTCGTTACGGAGCTTTACGATTTCTAAGTCGCTAAGCTTATTGCCAAATGGCCAAAGCTTCTTCCAGAAATAGATGATGACGGCGAGTATTGCGCCAAGCTGGATGACGACGAGGAACATCTCGAAGAACGCATCGCCATGCTCAAAGCCCAAAGAGGCGGGATCGCGAAGGCTGAAGCCGGAGGCGCTGAAAATCTTCTCAACTAAGATCATGTGTCCCGTCGAGGAGATAGGAAGCCATTCGCTGATACCTTCTATGATGCCGAACAAGATGGCGATGAGTATCAAGAGGAAAGTCATAATCATGAACATTATAAGGAAGCCTCGCTTTCCAAGGTAGCATTACCTAGAGCGGGCCCGCCTTCTCATATGGACTATTAATCTATGAGGCTAAATTCCTCAAAGCAGCAATCGCAGCTTGACAGGAAGAAGGGGGCGTATCGCCTTCATGGATATAGCCGCAGACAATGCAAGGCCATCTTTTCGCCATGAGCTTCGCGTTCTCCGGCTTTTCTTCCATTTGGGCATCCATTCCAAATACCGCATACATGTCCTTAACGATTTTGGCTTCTATCTGATTTTCGTTAGTCATGTCTTCCATGATGGAAATGCTGCATCGGTGGCTTAAGCGATCCTTGAAAGATGATGGGCAAAGCAAGGCAACGCGGTTGATGCGTTCTTTCCTTTCGCCCATAACTTCTTTCTCCGCGGCAAAGAAGCATAGGAAAAAGCATATAGGAATCCCATAAAGCCGAGTTTTATAGGACTTTGACCTCCCTTCTTTTTCGTTCTCAGCCAAAGTCGAGGCCATAATACGTATTTGACGCTTCTTCCCCAAAGAATAAGAAAACGCCTTCCAAATGGGGGCAGCCCATATCAAGAAGGCGTTATTTCATTAACGGTTTAGGCCTTTTCTTCTAGCGACTTTGACCGCGTGCTGTCTCTTTTTGCCAACGAAGATTACGGTGGCGAGCACTGCGACGGAGATAAGGATTACCGCAAAAACGATGACGCCGGCCAGCGGGAGGTTATTGGATTTGACATCCTGCCACATCGCCAAGACGTACTTGTTGTTCTCGCCATAGTCCTGCATGATCGCGAGCTTCGGAATGATGTCCTGAGGCGGATATTGGGCGAAGAACTGACGTCCGGCCTTATATTCCCTGCCTTCATATTCGAAGGTGGTATAGCCAGACATGTCTTCCGAGGAATAGAAAAGATAAGGATTGGTCTCGGGGGTATCGCCTAATGGAGAAGGATAGTCCTCGAGCACTTCATCGGAGAGGGTGCCGCTAAACATATAAGTTAGGTCAACGACGTCCCAGTCCCCTTCTTTCGCATACTCTTCCCAAGAAGAGGTTCCGCCATCGGGGGAGACATAGGTGGCCTCTTCCATGCCCTCGTTACGGGATTCATAGTCGTAGTCACCTTCTTCCTCTTGGAAGACGAACATCGCATCGGTGCGCGGGTCATACCACTGACGGATGAGGTCGAGGATGGTATCGCCAGCGATGAAGGAGGTGTAACCGATATAGTTCATATTGGCCGCCGCCACCTCAGGGGTGCTTAGGAAGTCGAGGAACTTAAGGGCGTACTCTTTGTTTTCGCCGGTGCAGCTTTTCGGCATAACCCAGCCATCGAACCAGACGTTGCCGCCGGTTTCAGGGACGCTGTAATAGATGCGGCGGCCAACGCCATCGGCGGTATCCATGGAGAAGACGGCATCGCCGCTCCAGGCAAGGTTCATGCCGATGAGGCCTTTGACCATATCCTCTTTGCCGGAATCGACCTCAAAGCCAAAGATATTCTGTTTGAGGCTCATGAGGGCTTCTTTGACCTTGGCGACGCTAGCTTCGTCGCTGCGGTTAAAGATCTCAGTGATGAGGGGATTGTAGTTATTGACCGCTTCTTCCCAATCTCCGGTGAGCTCATAGTTCTCATCGAATAATCCGGAAGAGGCGAGGTTACTTTTGATCTCCTCCTCAAAAGTGTGCATGACGCCCATGGAATAGGTATCGCGCATTGAGTCCTTGATGGAGGCTTCGCTATAGTACTTATGGTCCCAAGCAGAGTCCCACTTGGTCATGTCGGCCATGACTTCTTCTATGGAGATTCCTTTATCCGAAGCCATCTTCTCGGGGTTATATAGGAGGCCCAAAGTGCCCCACATGTAGCCGACGGAATAGTTATAGAAGGATTCCTCATCCGAGATGATGCCGTCGCCATTGACGTCGGCCTTGATGCTCTTCATGACGTTTTTGAGATAGTCGGGGACGTACTCGCTATAGGAGGGGACGTTGGCATCTGGGTCGATTGGCTGAAGCATGCCCTCCTTCATCATCTTTTGCCCCATGTAGTCAGAGGGGCAGATGAGGTCATAGGAGGTCTTGCCCGTCTTCAAAGACGAGTACATGGTCTCGTTGGTATCGAAGGTGTCATAGACGATGGAGACGTCTTTGCCTTCCTTGGCTTTGATGTAGTCGCTAAAGCCCGTAAGGACATCGCTAAACTCGGAATCGCCGATGGAGAAGCCTTCGGCCTCCGCGCCGGCGTCGATATAGTCCTCGCAGTTAAGGACATGGAGGACGACGCCACTCTTGGCGTTATTGCCGCAGGAAGATAGCGAAGGCAGGCAGACGAGGGTCAATGCCGACAATGCGAAGGATCGATTGAATTTCTTAGCCATGGTTATTTTCCCTCCCTTCCTTTGCGGGCCTTGGCCTGTTTGGCTTTGACGTTACGGTAGATGGTGATGATGATGACCACCAATAAGACGAAAACGAAGATGAGAGTGGTCAAGGCTCTCATCGCAGGCGGGACCGGACCCTTCTTGATCTTGGCTTGAACAAGGGTGGAAAGCGTCTCGATGGTTTTGTCGCCAGAAAGCAAGCCAGAGCCGCGGGTAAAGGCGGTGACGATGAAGTCATCAAGGGACAAAGTGATGGACAGCAAGAAGCCAGATGCGATGCCTGGAAGGATTTCCGGCATCGTGGCCTTCATTAGCGCCTGAGACTGGGTGCAGCCTAGGTCTAGCGCCGCCTCATATAGGGCCGGGTCCATCTGGATGAGCTTCGGCTTGACGTTTAGGTAAACGAAGGGAAGCGAGAGGATGATATGACCGATAAGGAGGGTCCAGAAGCTGAAGAGGTTGGCGCCGGCGAAGACATAGGTGCCGGCGAAGACGAACATGACGACGAGGGAGAGCGCGATGACGATCTCGGCGTTGACGACCGGAATCTGCGTGACGTTCTCGACGAGGTTTCTGGTCCATTTCTTGGAGGAATAGAAGACGCCGATGGCCCCGCAGGTGCCAAGGATCGTGGAGATGATGGCGGAGACGACGGCGATGATGATGGTGTTGCCTAGGGCGGTGAGGATTTCTTCATCGTGGAACAAATCAGCATAAAGCTGCCAGGAGAAGCCATCCCAGGTGCCGATGACCTTGGTGTTGGTGAAGCTGGAGACGATCAAAACCAAGACGGGGACATACATCAAGATTAAGAAGATCCAGATGAAAGATAGGCCCAAACTCTTATGGAGGATATTCTGCCTCTTCTCCTTTTTGGCGTTGGCAGACAAGGCGACTTTGTTTTCTTTTACCATAGTCCTGCTCCTCTCTGCTGGCTCTTATCAACGCGGAAGCGGCGGGTTAATAGCATCGAGATGGCGATGAGGACCAGCATGATCATGGCCATGAAAGAGCCTTCGTTCCACATCGACTGGCTGAAATTTAGATAGATGATGTTGCCGAATAGGGTGAGCTTGCCTTCGGAAAGGGTATCCGAGATGACGTAGCTAGACATGGTCGGCATGAAGACCATTTCCGCCGCGGAGACAAGTCCGGGGACGGATTGGGGAAGGATGTTGAGCAAGAAGGTCTGGGCTTTGTTGCAGCCTAGGTCCTTCGCGGCTTCGATCTGGCTCTTATCGAGCTTGATCATGGTCGTGTATAGCGGAAGGATTGTGAACGGCAGGTAGTTATAGACCAAGCCGATCATAGTCGCGATGTAGGGATGCTGGCCGCCATAGATGCCCATCCAGGACAAGACGTCGCGGGTGGCGCCGGTGCGGAGAACGAAGTTGATCCACATCGGCATGACGAAGAGCATGACGAGAACGTAGTTGGTATTGACCTTCTTATCCGCGAGCAAATAGGCGATCGGATAGCCTAGCAGCAAGCAGACGATGGTATTGAGAAGTCCCATGAACAAAGAGACGACCAATACGTTCACCTTCGTGGGGGAGGTGAAGAAGGAAACAAGGGCGTTAAAGGAGAAAACGAGGCTGCCATCAGCGGCGGTATCGGTGAAGGCGTAAACCAGGATGATGAGTATTGGGATCAAAACGAAGAGCACCAGGAAGAGGAAATAAGGAATCGCGAGATACTTCCTCTTGAAGGTGAAGAAACGCTTCATCCCGCTAGCCCTAGCAGTATTTGCGTTAGTCTTCGATTTCATAACTGTCTAGGTCCTTCTTCAGCTTGAGGGCGATGTCCTTTTTCTCTACGCGGATGGCAACGAGGTCGTTCTCGTTCCAGGAGTAATCGGAGGCAACGATGAAATCCTCATCGTCGTCGGTTCTGACGATGTACTGGTAGTGGTCGCCGATCCAAACGACTTCGATGATGGTGCCTTGAGACTGGCCATTATCTAGGTCATCGGAGAGCTCGACCTTATCTAGCGGGATA
>CADCPN010000023.1 GCA_902803375.1 uncultured Erysipelotrichaceae bacterium
AATACGCCTAAGATTCCGGGACGTATATGGCAAAAAGGGCGGCGACAGCTGAGTTATCGACCACCCGTTTGCAAATTAGGTTTTTTTAGGAAAGGTGCAAGAACTTAAGCTTTTCGTATTATCATAGGCTTAACCATGATCGTCGATATCTCCCAAGAAGTTTTCTCCTGCGCGGTCTATCCAGGAGACCCCTCCCCTATAAAGAAGAGCCTGATGTCCATTGATAAAGGAGACATCGTTAACCTGACTGCCTTCTCTATGTGCGCCCATAATGGCACCCATATCGATGCCCCGTTTCATTTCTATAAGGAGTCCAAAACCGTAGGAGAGATACCCTTAGAGAAATTCGTGGGCCCCTGCTATGTGGCCTTCTTTGAAGGAGAGATCCATAAAGAAGACATAGAGCGTATCTATAGCAAAGCAGTAGAAGCTTCTGGGATAGAAGGAGCCAAAAGACTTCTGCTGGGAGGCAACTGCTCCTTGATGGAGGATGCCGCCTCTTTCCTTGCGGATAAGCATATCTATTTATACGGGAATGAATCCCAAACAATAGGCCCAGAGAATGCTCCCGCTAAAGTCCATTACATCCTTCTAAAGGAAGAAGTGGTCCTCCTAGAAGGCATCCGCCTAAGCGGAGTCAAAGAAGGCGCGTATACGCTCTTCGCCCAGCCATTAAATCTAGGCGATGCCGATGGGGCGCCTTGCAGGGCTATTTTGATCGATGGTTGCTAATGTTGGAACAAAGAGGAGAAGTGCCTATTTTGACTTCCTCTTCTTTTCTTTTACGATGCACCCATCAACAAAGAGGACAAAACAATGAAAGATTTCCTAGAACTAGCAAAAGCCCGTTATTCGGTCAGAAAGTTTGACGGCAGCAAGCCCATCGAAGATGAGAAGATGGCTTTGATCTTGGAGGCTGCAAAAGTTGCCCCCTCTGCCTGCAACGCCCAGGCCGTTAAGCTCTACATCATCTCTTCTAAAGAAGGCATGGAGAAAGCCAATAAGCTTACCCCTTGCGTCTTCGGCGCGAATACCCTATTGATGTTTTGCTATGACGCCGACAAAGAATGGAGAAGCAAGACTGAGGAAAACTTCCATTCGGGCGATGAAGACGCCAGCATCCTCGCCACCCACGTCATGTTCGAAGCTTTTGAGCTTGGCCTAGGAACCTGCTATGTCAATATGTTCTCTAGAAAGGCCGCATCGGAGCTCTTTGACCTCCCCTCCAACATTGTTCCGGTCTTGGTCATGCCGATTGGCTATGAAGAGGAAGGCAGTAAGCCCGCCCCGCTCCACACCATGTACTCCAACTGGGATAACGTTGTGGAAAAGAAATAGGACATGCCTATGAATATCCATCGCATAGAAATCATGGTCTATGCCTAGGAAGTGGAGAAACCCCACGCCTATTGGAAAGAGATTCTCGGCTTTGAAGATGCTGGTACCCGTCTTGGAATAGACGGGACTGCCGCCTATGCGAGTCTTTTTTGGCCCAATGGAGCCATCCTTCTCTTACAAGATAAAACCCTTGTGGAAAAGTATGAGCCAGACCTAAGCGCAGCGACTCTTTCGTTGTTCTTCTACGCGGAAGATATCGAAGGAAAAATCGCGAATATCGCATTTAACGATGATTCTTTAAATATTTCCTGGAGCATGCTTTATGTAGATGCCGTCAAGGTATTGTTTTAGAGCTTTTTGAGTTGCTAAAAGTTTTGGACGGGCAAGGAAGCAGATATTTCTTTTGCCTCTTCTTTTTAGGGATGGCAAAATAGGCCCATTTTCGTCTTGGCTTGGCAGAGTCGTATTCGTAATCAACGGGCAAAGAGATTAATTTTGCAAGAAAATAGGCAGAGCCAGGATCGCTATTGTCAAAATTGCTCCCTTGTCTCAATGTACAGCTTTCTATGAGCTTATAAGAATTTAGAAAGATAGATTTGGCATATGCGTTTTTTGGTCAAAAAGGTTTTGTTTTCCAATTAACAAAAACGTATTACTAAGTCGCGGTGTAGCACGCCACTTTATCAAAACTTAGATTCTGCCGAATTTTTAGGATGTATTGTTAATTGGTTTATTATAAAAAGTAGTAGCCATCGACATTAAGATGTATACATACCAAAACGGTTTCCGAAATTTCTAGAAAATGTAAACGCTTACAAAAATTGTTTTGCTTTTAGAAAATTCCGTGCTATATTGTGGGTAAGTAAAACGTTTTACAAAGAGGTACGGGGACAATTATGGCGAATCTCTCTCTGAAGCACGTCTACAAGATCTACGATGATGGAACCAAGGCGGTTTCTGACTTTAACCTGGATATCTCAGACAATGAATTTGTTGTATTCGTCGGCCCTTCTGGCTGTGGTAAATCCACAACCCTGCGAATGATAGCAGGACTAGAAGACATCACGGCAGGCGACTTTTTTATTGATGGGGTTCTGGCCAACAACCTTGAGCCGAAAGATCGCGATATGGCGATGGTCTTCCAAAACTATGCCCTATATCCTCATATGTCGGTCTTTGACAACATGGCGTTTGGCTTGAAAATCCGTCATGTGCCTAAGGCGGAGATCGAGAAAAGAGTTAACCAAGCCGCCAAGATCCTCGATATCGCTGACCAGCTGAACAAGAAGCCCAAGGATATGTCTGGCGGTCAGAAACAAAGAGTCGCTTTGGGTCGCTCCATTGTCAGAAAGCCCAAAGTCTTCCTCCTTGATGAGCCTTTGTCTAACCTCGATGCCAAGCTTCGTGCTTCCATGCGCAGCGAAATCACCCGTCTGCATAAGATTTTGGGAACTACCTTCATCTACGTTACTCATGACCAGGTAGAGGCAATGACCATGGGCACCAAGATCGTCGTCATGAAGAAAGGGGTCATCCAACAGGTCAATTCCCCAATGGAACTATATGACCACCCGGAGAATCTTTTCGTCGCTGGCTTCATTGGCACGCCACAGATGAACTTTATCGACGCTAGTTTTGATTACGATAAGGATGACAACATTCTCATCAATTTCTTCGGCAACACAATCTCCTCTACCAAAGAGGAACTCGTAAAGCTAGATATGTCTCACGTCTACCGCAGGGAAGAGGTGGTTCTAGGCATCCGCCCAGAACACTTCCTTGTCTCAAAGACCAAAGGAGGGGAGAACTCTTTTGAGATGAGAATTGATCAGATTGAGGCTTTGGGCAACGAGATGAACCTTGAAGGCTGCATCGCGAACTCGGAGAAGAAACTGGTCGTGCGTTGCTTCCGCGACGATTCCTTTAAAGTCGGAGATTCCATCTTCTTAAGCGTTGCGAGCAAGAATATTCACCTCTTTGAGAAAGAATCGGAAAAGACCCTTCTTCCACGCATTCCCTTCGAATCCGTGGTGCACGTCTCCGTTAAAGATGGCAAACTTCTTGCCTTCAACGGGGAAGCTGCCTTGCCGAAAGTCATCACGGATAAGTTGGAGGAGGGTAACGCAGACCTCCTCCTATATAAAGACTCTATTAAGCCCGGCAAAGACTTTACTGCGGATATCTTCTTGAAAGAGCCCATCAACGGCAAATGGCTTTTGACCCTCAAACAAGGCAATAACTATTTCTTCTATTTATCTGACTCCTATGTCGATGGGGACAAGTTTGAATTCTCCCTCGATTTCAAAGCCACTTCCTTCGTGCAGAAAGAAGAGGTTGTAGTGGAAAAATTCAAAGAAGTCTCTAATGTCGAGGGCAAGCTTGTCCCGGTGAAGAAGCTCATGCCTCTTCACGATAAGAAAAACCGCAGCAAGAAAAAGAAGGTCTTCGATTATAACGTAGAAGGGTATTCGATTTCCGTTCCCACCGAGATCGTCGAGAAGGTCTATTCGCTTCTAGGAAAGCAATTCGAGCTTCATGCCATTGAATTCTCCCTCGACGCTGAGAAAGTTGCCTTCGCTGACGAAGGGATTCCGGGCGTGATTACTAGCGTTCTCGACTATGGCGATTCCTCCTATTACGAGGTTAAAGTCGGAGGAAGAGAAGTTTACGTTAGACGCAATGACGGAGACTTCGAGATCGGCAAAGCCGTGCATCTATCCGTTAGGGCGGAGGATATGGGTGTTTATGACACCAACTTCGGGGTGAAACTAATCTAATTATGGCAAGCGGAATCACGATTAAAGATGTGGCGAAGAAGGCCGGCGTGAGCATCACCACGGTCAGCTTTGTCCTTAACGGCAGAAAAGACAAAGTCTCTGCCGCGACTGTTGAACGCGTTTTGAGCATCGCTAAAGAGCTTGGCTATGAGCCGGATGCTTCGGCCATCACGCTTCGTACCAAGAAGACCCATACGATTGGCTTCATCCTCCCTGATTTGGAAAACGGCTATTACGCCGCCATCGTCAAAAGGCTGGAGACTGCTTTAAGTGAGAAGTCTTATACGCTCCTAATCGGCAACTCCAATAACTCGATGGAGAAGGATTTGGACTACCTGCGCGAATTCGCCTCTAGGCACGTCGATTATGTCGTCTATATCCCTTCGCAGGAAAGCTTGCAGCCCGAGAATCAGAAAATCCTTGTCAAGGAGCTAGAGAATTCTGGCCTTAACTATCTCATCCTCGACCGCGAAACCGATACACGCACTCATTGGAACATCGTTAACGATGACGTCTATGGCGCGACCCTCGCCGTCGAATACCTATTAAAGAACGGCTACCGCCACATCGCCTGCGTCACCGGCCCAGATAACGTCTCTTCTTCCAAATCAAGGCTACATGCATACCGCAGTTGCCTTGCCGCCCATGGCATTGCTTATGAATCAGAACTCGTCAAAGAAGGCAATTATGACTTCGATTCCGGCGTTAGATGCGTGGAGAAACTATTGGAAGAGAAGAGGGAGTTCGACGCCATCTTCGCCTTCAATGACTTGATGGCTTATGGCGCCTATAGCGCTTTGCAAAACGCCGGTATCCAGGTTGGCGAACAGGTTGGCGTTGTCGGCTACGATGACCTAGTCTTCTCCACTCTTACCACCCCGCCGTTAACAAGCGTGAAGCCTGACTTGGACGAACTAGTCCGCTTCACGGTGAACGCGATGCTAAGCGGTGGCGAAAACAAGGAGCGAATCTACGTGAAGCCGAGTCTTTCCGTTAGAAGGAGTGCACCTTCCAAATGAAGATCTTTGGTTTCATTCCTTCCCCGAGGATCCATATGGATGAGGTTTCCCCACTGGCAACCCGCCACAAGAAAAAAAGGTTCACCCGTTCGGTTTATGAACTTCTGGCCATGGTGCTTCTTGGCGTAGTCTTCATCGCGGTGTTTGCATATCTTCCGATGTTTGGCATTATCCTCGCCTTCAAAAACGGCGATGGCCAACTCAACATCCTCGATGCGATGTTCAACTCGTCCTGGGTTGGGTTCGACAACTTCAAGGCGTTCTTCGAAGACCCTGACTTCGCCAACGTCATGAAGAACACACTTTGCCTTAATTCCCTTCAGTTACTCATCAACTTCCCTCTTCCGATTCTCTTCGCGATTCTTCTTAGCGAGCTTCCTTGGAAGAGGGTGAGGAAATTCATCCAAACGGTAACCTATTTCCCGTATTTCCTTAGTTGGATCACCTATGGCGGTATCTGCCTAGCTTTGCTTAATAGCGACGGCATCATCAACGCGATCTTGCTTCATTCGGGGCTGATTGCCGATCCCATTGAATTCGTCGGCGACCCCAAATACTTCTGGTCCATCATTATCATCACTTCCCTTCTGAAGGGCATGGGTTGGGGTTCCATTATCTATATCGCCGCCATCGCCGGCATCGATCCGCAGCTATATGAAGCGGCAAGGATGGATGGCGCGAACCGCTGGTATCGCATTACCCATATCACGATCCCCTCCATCGCCCCGACCATTGTCTTGTTCTTCATTCTTTCTCTTTCGGGCATCCTGAACAATGGCTTCGACCATATTTGGACATTCCAGACCATCACAAACCTCGAGACAAGTGAGGTCCTCGATACCTTCGTCTATAAAAACGGCGTCATCACGCAGATGTATAGCTACTCAACCGCGGTTGGTCTCTTTAAGTCGCTAGTCTCGATCTTGCTGCTTACTCTCGGTAACTGGCTTGCAAAGAAATTTACGGGAAACGGGGTGATCTGACCATGGTACTCAAACGCGTTTACAAAAAGCCGTTAATGGTCGGCACCACAGGAAAGAAGGCAAAGAAGACCTGGTTTGATTACGTTAACGTCATCCTTCTTGTTACCTTTGCTCTTCTCTCTATCTATCCGCTCATCTATGTCTTAGCAGGCTCCTTCAATAACGGGTCCGACTTCATCAATGGCGGCATCTATTTCTGGCCGCGCAAATGGAGCGTGGAAAATTACCAGGTCGTCATCTTTGACGTAAGGCTATGGAAAGCCTATGGCATTACTATCGCTAGGACGGTGCTTGGAACGGTGCTAGGCATCCTCTACACCGCAATCGTCGCCTATGCAATGAGCCGAAGAAACCTGGTGGGAAGAAGCCATTTCTATCGCTTCTTCGTCTTCACAATGTTTTTCTCTGGCGGTCTCATCCCATTCTTCTGGGTGATCCTCCAGCTCCATCTATTCGACACCTTCTGGGTCTACATAATCCCAGCCCTCTTCTCCGTCTACAACATGTTGGTCTTCACGAACTTCTTCAAATCCATTCCGGAAGAGATTCATGAATCCGCCGAGATGGATGGGGCCAATGAGTTCATTATCTTCTTCCGCATCATCTTGCCCTTATCGATGCCAGTTGTCTCCACGGTCGGACTTTGGATTGCCGTAGGGCACTGGAATTCCTTCTTCGACACGATGATATATACGGCCAACGAGAACCTTTGGACCTTGCAGTATTACCTAATGAAGGTCATCAAGGAATCCTCAATGCCGCCGGCAGGCATTGGCTTGCCGCCGGAATTAATGAATAACATCGCTCCGGAGACGGTCAGCTTCGCCGCCATCGTCGTCTCGGTCATCCCAATCTTCATTCTCTACCCCCTCATCTTCAAATCCCTGACAAAGGGAGTCGTCGTAGGTTCACTGAAAGGCTAAATAAGGAGGAACCATATGAAAGACAGACAAAATACGCACAAGTTTCTAGGCGTCTTGGCGATGTCATTGGCGCTGCTATCTAGTTGTGGGGGCACCCCGACTGGAAATAACTCCCAAGGCGGGGGCGGAGGCGGCGGAGGAGAGGTCGTCCTCCCTGATTTCCCAAAGACCCCGGCAGATAAGGATTCATGGGAATACCTAAAGAAAGAGGATGGCTCGGTGGAAGATTGGACCATCGATTGGTATGTTAACGACTCCTCTTTCTCTTGGAATACCTATGGTTCGGATGCCGTCAGTCGCGTTATCAAAGAAAAGACCGGCGTTGAGATCCATTTCACTTCTCCCGTCACCGACGATGGCCAAAAGCTAGCTACTTTGATTTCGGGTGATGTATTGCCTGATTTGCTATCCGTCCAGTGCTGGTATCCCCAATGCGCTCAGCTCGCTAGCCAAGGCTACCTCTATCCGCTAGACCCCCTCATCGACAAATGGGCGCCCTCCTTCAAACCCCGCATTCAGGAGGATATGTGGAAATACTTCCAGCAGGGCGATGGCTACACCTATGGCGTCCCCAACTTCGCCTACAGCACAAAATACATCTCCGACTCCGAAAAGCTGCAGCCTAACGGCGGGCTTCTCGTCAGAGAGGATTGGTATAAGGAAGTCGAAGCCGCCGGCATCGATATGACGACCCCTGATGGCTTCATCGCCGGCTGCGAATACGTCAAAGCCAAGCATTCGGGCTCCATCCCCTTCCAGATCGGCCCCTTCACGACTGACGGCAATACTTCGCTAGATTGGCTATCTCAGTATTTCTGCTGTGAGTTCGAAGATGGGTCTGGCAACTATGTGGAAAGAAGAAGGACCGACAACTATGCCGACATGATGAAGTTCCTTAACGAATGCTACTCCAAGAAACTCATCACCACGGCTAACCTTAGCGATAAGGCTGACCAGATCCGCACCAAAATTTCTAGAGGCAACGTCTTTGCCTCCATCGTCACGCCGCAGGATTATCAGGTCGCCTTCCAGAATTGCTATTCCCAAGGCATCACCTATATTCCGCTAGTTCTTCATAACTACAAAGGCCAGGCCCCGATCCTTCAGGATATCTCTGGCAATGGCTATTTGCTGACCATGGTCTCCAAGAAGTGCTCTAGGCCAGACAAGGTCATCAAACTGCTTGATTTCCTCTATTCCGAGGAAGGCCAGCGCCTCGTTGCCTTTGGCATCGAAGGCGAGACCTACAACTGGAATGCGGATAAGACCGGCATCGAATGGACGCCGCGCTATCTCTCTGGAATCCAAAATCCCGGAAGCGCCGATGCCAACTGGGTTGCCTCCTATGGCTTATACAATATGACGCTTGTCATGAATCTAGCCTATATCGAGAAGCTAAAACCCACCAACGGCATGAGGGATACCGATCTCTATATTGACAACATCAAACGCCCTCTTACCCCTTATTCCTATAACTACAAGCCCATCTTCCTAAAGCACAACACCGACGATCCTAAATACTTCGATATCATGACCAAGAATACCAAGATCGCCCAGAAGTGGTCGGAGTCTTTGGTCAAGATCATGCAGGCCAGCAACTACAAGTCTGTGCTTGACAGTTCCCTTGCCTACGCCAAACGCCAAGGACTGGATGAGGTTGTTGCGTTCTATTCGAAATCCTATCAAAACACCAAGTCCGTCCTCGGCGTGGAATGGGGCTGGCCGGCTAATCGCCCTGGCTATACTGAGCCCACTACCGGCCGCAATGGCGACTTCAGCTATTGGAGGGTTTTGATCCATGAATGACATTGGCAAGATCATTCTTGATACCGATATCGGCGACGATATCGATGATGCTTTCGCCTTGTTGCTACTTTCCGAATCCAATAAGGCGGAAGTCTTGGGCGTCACCACGGTTTTTCGTAACGCCAGCAAACGTGCCAAGATGGCAAGCTATCTTCTTAGAAAACTCCATAAGGACACTCCGGTCTACCCTGGCATCGATATGCCTCTTAAGGCCAAGATTGAAAATATTGTCCCGCTAGAGATTAGGCAGAAAGAAAAGGTGGATGAGGATGGCAAATACCATCTCCCCCAATACGCCTCCTATATGGATGAGGCCGCCATTGAGAAGGAGGATGCCGTCAGTTTCATCATTGAATCTGTTCATAGGTA
Source organism: uncultured Erysipelotrichaceae bacterium (assembly GCA_902803375.1). GTDB lineage: Bacteria > Bacillota_I > Bacilli_A > RFN20 > CAG-826 > Alloenteromonas. The sequence goes on from CADCPN010000023.1 coordinate 9,216, forward strand.
TCCAGGAGAAGTGACCATCATCCCCATTGGCCCACTTACCAATATCGCGACTGCTTTTAGGAAAGACCCTTCCATCATCCCCCTCATCAAAGAGGTCAGGCTAATGGGGGGAGGATTGGGCCTCAACTTCGCCGAATGGAATATGTGGTGCGACCCCGAGGCCGCGAATATCGTCTATAACTCCGGCGTCAATTTGACGACAGTCGGTCTTAACGTCACCTGCAAGACGCAGTTAGACGAGCCTTATATCAAGATGATGAAGGAGAGCAAGTCAAAGGCTCTTTCCATCGTCTATGACATGATGATGAAGTGGTTTGAGCATTATCAGTTCGCCGCCCCCGTCATGCACGACCCCCTTACGGTTGCTTCGCTCTTAGATCCAGGCATCCTGAAGTTTGAAGATAAACACCTCGACATCATTCTCGATGGTCCCCAATACGGTTACGTCGTCGAGAGAGATTCCAATCCCCATTGGATTCATTACGCATCCGACGTTGATAAGCAGCGGTTCTTCCAGCTGCTCAAATCTGTGATTTTTGAACACATTTAAAATCAAAGCAAAGGAGGTTAAAAATGAAGAAATTTGCTAAGGCTGGCATTCTTGTCCTAGCCGCGACCGCCATGGTCGCTGCCGTTGGCACGCTAGTTGAAAAAGATTTTAGTGTTTCCGATCCCCTCACCCTTCGCGCGGAGGACTTCGTTCCCACCGGCGATATCGAGCGTGGCGCCAGATGGACGCTGACGCCCGCCGCCGATGCCGGCAGCAATGTCTATGCGACTATGAGAGTCCAGCTTCCTGCGGGGAAGCAGGATCTTTCTGGTAAAGGCGTCTATGTCCGCGTCAAAAACAACACGGCCATCGATACCCCGTTCCTCTTCTCGATGAATGGCACCAATGGCCACAGGGTCTCCGCTAGCAAGAACACCGCTAACTACACCCTCTTCGACGCCAATGGCGCCAACCCCACCTCCCGCACTTCCGGAAGAGACTGGGATTCCTATATCGTCTTGCCGGCGAACTTCGATGGCTTCGTCTACATGGAATATGGCAGCGAGCTAATCTCTGACGACACGGGCAAGTGGCCGGGAAATGCAGGCACCGAGATGACTTACAATTCGGTCTTCGCCCTCTATTTCACCGCGACGAACTACTATGAAGGCTTCATCGACCTCTCGATTGGCGATGTCTTCTCCGATGAGCACGCGGCCCTTGATGTCTCCACCCTAAGCGATGAGGCCTTTGGCAGCATCTTCGTCAAAGACCAGAATGCCGATAAGGTCAACATCGCCCGCCTAGAGAAGACGCTGACCGATTTCCAGCCCGAAGGCGATCTTAAGGGTGGTGCCGATCTTAGTGTCACCCATACCGATGATGACCTCGGCGCCTATTTCCGCTTCCAGCTCCCAGCTACGAAGCAAGATATCACTGGTGGCGTCTACATGAGGGTGAAGAACAACACCGGCAAGATCACCCCTGTCCAGTTCTATGTTAACTGCACCAACAACCATCGCTTGATGCTCCCGACCAACGCCGACATCTATACCCTTGATGCCAATGGCGAGAACAAGACCGCTCTTAAGACTAGGGAATTTGGCTCCTATTTAATGATTCCAGCCAATTTCGATGGCTTCCTTTATATCCCGAACGAAGTCTTGGTCACCGATACTTCCTGGGCGGGCAGCGCTGGCACAAGCGCAACGCTAAACTCAATCTTCGCTTTCTACTTTGGCATCTCAACCAAGTATGACTCCTATGCGAACTTCTCCATCGGCGACATCATGACCCCGACTACCGTCCTCTATGATGGCTCGGAGGTCGCTGCCGATGATTTTGCCGCTAACTTCCCGGCTGACTATAACGGTCAGTATTGGACTATCAAGCAGCATGAAGGCGGATTCGTCCCCGCCGCACCCGAGTTCGATTACGGCACCGTCAACTTCGGCGATGCCGATGTCGAAGGCGGCGGACATCTAACCTTCACCCGCGGCGAACATGATTCCGATTTCGCGGGCATGGACATCAAATTGTCTTCCCATGACGCCTCTAGAGGCGACGCGCTAGCCATCACCTTGAAGAACGTCTCCGGTGATTTCCCAATGCTACTCACCGCCGTCACCACCAGCGGAGAAACCGTCTCCTTAGGCGGCGCAAGCGCCGGCAAGGTTAAATTCGTTTCCAATAGCGGCGAAGTCACAAACGGCATCTGGGGCGGCAATCCTGTCTCCATCAAGACTCCGACCCCGTTTGAAGGAGAGATGGTCATTCCGTATGATACCTTCGTTGGAGATGCTGGCTTTAGCTTTGAAAAGCTAGACCACATCAACATCAATATCGCGACCTTCTATGACTCTGGCTTCAATAACATCTTCGGCGATGTAGGCTACATCACCCACGAGGATGGTAGCTACCACAAACTTCTTGACACTTCGTCCTTGACCGAAGCGGCCTTCAAAGACGCATTCAAGACCACCGGCGTCGAAGGTCTCGCCCACCTTTCCCGCTATCGCACGCCAAAGGCTTCCAGCTGGATTGGCGACGTCAAGATCATCGACTCCCTCAACTATGAAGATGATGAGGTATTGAAGCAGAACGTCACCTATGACATTGGCGATAACGCCTGTTCTTATCAAAAAAGCGGCGATGGCATGAAAGTCCATATCGGACCCTATGAGCCGGAAGGACACGTCTATGGACCTTACATGTGCCTAGGCATGTTCGATAAAGGCGCCACCACCGATAGAAAGGTCGCTTACCGCGAAGTTGAAGGGGAGAAAGAGTACGCCCGTGGCATCACGATGTACCTGAAGAATCTCTCTAGACGTGAGATCGGCATCAACCTCCAGTTCGATGAAAACGGCACGACCGCCAAAGGCACCTCCTCGGAAAGATGGATCGTGAAATCCTACCCGGCCAACTACTATGCCTATGACGTTGTCAAAGATGCAAACTATACCCTCTATGCCAAATCCGATCAGATTCAGATTCCTGTTGGCTTTGAGGGCTATGTCCGCATCCCATTCGAATCCTATAGCGTTCCGGATTGGTGCCATGGCGATGGCTTCCCAGGAACCGACGATGAGCTTAACCTCGATAAGTTCACCGGCAACTTCTTCCTCACCTCGGATAACACCAGGTATGAGGACATGGAGTTCTTCATCAAGAACGTCGGCCTTTACTTCGGCAAGACCTCTAGCGGCTTCTTAGACGATAGCCACACCATCAAGGCCAACATGGGCCTATAAAGGAGGATGAAAACAATGAAAAAACAGTTTAGATTCCTTACCGTTCTTGCTTCCGCGATGCTTCTTGCTTCTTGCGGCGGCAACAATAACCCAGCCGTCTCCTCTAGCGAAAAGCCGGCCGACACCTCGAGTGCTGTCTCTAGCAAAGACGAAGGCAGCAGCGAAGCGAAAACCTCTGCCGATGATAGTCAACCCGTCGAAGAGAAGTACAACGTTGCCCACGGCACCGGCGCCCTCTTCGCTGAGAAGGAAGGCTTCTACGCCAGAGAAGCCAGCGTCTTCGAAGAAGGCGGCAAGCGCTACGTCATCTATTCCACCAACGAAACCAAAGGAGTCGATAAAGTCTCCTTTGCCCTTCGCGAAGGCAATAAAGGCGCCGATGGCAAATGGACCTATGGCGAGAAGAAGACCATCCTCTCCGCGTCCGATACGGGCTGGGATAAAACCATCGCGGCCCCAAGCGTCGTAAAGGGTAACTTCGTCAAAGGCGAAGACACCTACCATTACCTTATGGCCTATCAGGGCAATGGCTCTAACGGCAATGTCGCCAATTCCATTGGCTTCGCCGTTGCCAAGACTCTCGATGGGGACTGGGTGAAGCTAGAGGAATCCTGCAACTTCACCTATGACGCCGACACCTATGGCGAACAGAACTATGGTTACGGCTCCCCGGAACTTCTCAATTTGGGAAGCGATGGCAAGCTTGTCATGTTCTATTCCTGGGGCGAGACCAACCTCTCTTCCACTAGAGCCGTCACCCTTAATTTCGCCGATCTAAATAACCCTGTGAAGGAAAAAGGCTTCCGCGACGTCACCGTCAAAGGCCTTGTCGACAAAGGCGAGTTCACGATCTTTGCCAATGCCGGCTTTGCCCTGGATACCACCGATCCTAACGATTCGCATATCTTAGTCACTCGCGACGTCTTCCCGCTAAGCTCCATCGCCCCGGGACACTCTTCCTCCGTTGAAATCGCCGTTGCCGATATTAGCATCGTCGATGACATCACGGAGTCCTGGTCCCATATGGGTGAGATCACGGGCTTCGACACCGTCGGAGAAACCGATGAGACTTCGTTAGGCTGGGATCAGATCTTCGCCTCCACCTTCGTCACCGATGAATATGGCCATGTGAGCAACTCCGAGCATCCGGAAGTCATCTATTCCGCCTGCGATGGCCAGGGCAGCTATGAGAGCGATTATCGGTTCTCGGGCTTCCTCTGCTCCAAGACGATGTAAAACGAAAGCGATATGAATAAACAAGGTTTGCTATTCTTCGCGTTGCTCCCGACGCTGCTAGCAAGCTGTACCCAAGCTACTCCGTCTGGCTCCTCCTCGACTATGAGTGAGGGGCCAGACGCCTCATCCGCCCCTTCTTCGTACGATGCTGTGGAAAGCTCTGCCGCAGAATCCTCTAGCGAAGTTAAAGACGAGCCCTTCACCCCTGAAGTGGGCGAAGTGCGGAAGTGGTTCGACTATGGTACGGCAGGAGAGACGCGCGTCTATAACTATTGCCCAACCTCTTTTGTGGAGAACGGGGTGAAGCATGTCTTTTACTGCACCAACAAAATCGAGGGCAACGTCACCGACTATGTCGGCTACCGATGCGGCAGCCTGATAGACGGCAAGATGACTTTTTCCTCGCAGGATCAGCTCCAATATGTCCTTGGCCCGACTGCAGAGTCCTGGGATGCCAGGCATACTTGCGATCCAAGCGTTATTAAAGGCGAATTCAAGATGGGCGGGGAGACCTACCCTTACCTTATGGCCTATTTGGGCTGCATAACTTCCGATAACTCCAAAAACGAGGTTGGCCTCGCCGTGGCGAAAGCGCCATTAGGCCCATGGGTGAAATGCGATAGCGTTAACCCCATCGTTCCTTATGACAAAAACCTTGCGGCTTGGGGAACCGGGCAGCCGAGCTTAGTCAGCGTCGACCATAAGGGAAGAGTCGTGCTTTTCTATACGGTCGGCAACAAGACGGCTACCTATCAGGAGGTCAGGGAGTATGACCTTTCTAGTCTAGATAGCCCCGCTCTAATCCGCAGCAAAAAGGTAAGCGAGTTCGGCATCAAGGGTTCCTATACCACGATTGCCAACGCCGATTTTGCCTATGATGAGGTCAACAAGAAGATCTTGATGGTCAAAGGCAGGCAGCCTTTTGGCGGCGATCAGCAGAGCCCTAGCTTCATCGCCGATACCCTTGATGTCTATTACATGGACGACTCCGAATCCGAGAACAAGTTCGACGAGGTCTTCCGCGGAAACAACGCGAAGGACTGGAAACTAATGGGCAGCATCGATAAGTCCCTTACCGGATTTGACAGGAACCATAACGCTGGGCTCGTGACCGATGAATACGGTGGACTGGTGGAAGGCGACCGCATCGAGGTGGCCTTCACGCGCAGCGACCTATCCCCCAACATCTGGGGATATCTCTCTACCTACCGCCTCTATTCGACTTCCATTGGCTTAACCTATAAAAAATAAGGAGGATATGCATGAAGAAACATTGCTTGGCATTAACCGCGTTATTGCTTCTTTCCCTTTCTTCCTGCGGCTCTTCCCTAGGGGCGTCTTCTACTAGCAATGGCCAAGAGCCCCTTTCGTCCACGGAGGTACTGCAGCCTATGAAATTCACGCCTGAAGTCGGGGAGATTCGCAAATGGTTTGACCATGGCAAGATCGGAGAGGACCGCTATTACAATTACTGCCCTTCCGTCTTTGTAGAAGATAACATCAAACACATTTATTACTGCTCCAACAAGATGTTCGGCAATGTCACCGATTACGTCGCCTATCGCGAAGGAAAACTCCAAAACGATCAGATGACCTATACCGATACCAAAGACATCGTATGGGCGTTATCCCCAACTCCTGATACTTGGGATGCAAGGCATGTCTGCGATCCTAGCGTCATCAAAGGCGAATTCTCCTATGGCGGGCAGCAGTACTCATATCTAATGGCCTACCTAGGCTGCCTCACCTCGGATAACTCTAGGAATGAGACTGGCCTTGCCGTAGCGCAGTCGCCTGAAGGGCCTTGGGTCAAATGCGATTCCATTAACCCCATTGTTCCTTATACCAGAGGCAAAGCTACTTGGGGCACGGGGCAGCCGGCGCTAGTAAGCGTCGACCATAAAGGCCGCGTCTTATTGCTAAACTCCTATACCAATTCCGATGAACGTGGCGAGCAGGCTTGGGAATATGATTTCTCTAACCTGGAGAAGCCGCGCCTAATCAGAAGCAAGCACCTGATGAACCTCAATGGTCTTCCGCGCTATGGTCGCGGCTTAAATAACTGCGACGTCGCCTATGACGAAGTCCATAAGAAGATCATCCTCGCTAGAGGCACCAAGTTCGGCGATGATAGGTCGCCCAATTACATCGCTAGCCAAGTCGATGTCTACTACCTGGACGATTCGGGAAACGAAAATCGATTTGACGAAATCTTCAAAGAGTCCAACAATGCTAGAGATTGGGTTTTGATGGGGAGCATCGGCGAAGAACAAACCGGCTTCCCACGTAACCACAACACCGGCCTTGTTACCGATCCTTATGGAGAACTGGTGGAAAGCGACCGCATTGAGGTCGCCTTCACTCGAAGCGATTTATCCCCGGCCGATTGGGGCTATTGGTCCACCTATCGCATCTATAGCACCGCCGTCCCTTTAACCTATCTAAACTAAAAGTCCTATGGCCGCCAAAAACTACTCCCGCATCGACCACCTTGTGAATTCAGGCTGGTATATCGCCCTGCAGCGATTTGGATACCTGCTTTTGCTCAATATCCTCTTTTGCTTAGTCGCGGTTTTATCTTGCTTAATTTTGTTCTTCCCTGGCTTAACTAGCCTAGAGACGATCGCCCACAAGATGATTAACGACGAGGAGGTCTCTCCCATCAAAGACTTCTTCTTGGAGATCAAGAAGCAGTGGTCTTATATGTGGAGGCTTGAGCTGCTTGGGATGGGCGTGATCGCCTTCTTTGGATTAGCGATATATGGCTATGCCTTATATCTCTACCACTATGGGGGCGACTGGATCGTCTATGTTTCCGGCTCCTTCTTGGCGGCATTAGCCCTTATCGTCTTGTCGTTATTCTTCGTCTTGCAGCTGTATAACACTTATTTCTACACGGATACCTTCGGGATGATGATCCGCAAAAGCGGGCTTATCGCCAGAAGGAAGATCTTCTTTACGCTAGGAAATGTTGCGATATTCGCATCCTTCTTCGTCGTGAACTATTTCCTGCCATACGTCATTCCGTTTTTCTCCTTCGCCTTCTGCGCATATGCGATAGAAGCACTCAATCACAAGCTCTTCTCTAATCTCGCTAGGGAAGAGGAGGAGAACCTCATCAAAGAAGGGAACACATTCCTACCAGCAATCAAGGAGGGCAAAACAATGAAAAACGTTCTGGTCGTCGGTTCTGCGAATATGGACTATACGGTCTACCTAAATAAGGCCCCAAAAGCCGGGGAAACAGTCTCTGGAATCACTAGAAAAACAGCGCCAGGAGGCAAAGGCGCCAACCAGGCGATTGCCTGTTTAAGGGCAGGCGCCCCCACTAGTTTCCTTGCTTCCTTGGGGGGAGACGCAGACGGCAAAGCCCTTGAGGGCCTATTTTCTAGTCTTGGGCTACATACAATCATCAAGAGGTCAAAGAAAGAGACCGGCAACGCGACTATCATTGTGGAAAGCAGCGGCGAAAACCGCATCATCGTCATCCCGGGAGCAAATGGCGATCTCGTCGCGAAAGATATAAAAGAAGAAGCGCTAGAAGGCGTAAACATCCTCGTGCTGCAAAATGAGATTCCGCAGGAGACCAACGATTTCATTCTCAAGAAATATGGCTCCACAAGAGAGGTCGTCTATAACCCCGCCCCCGCTAGAGCAATCAGTGATGAAAGCCTTAAGGCTATTTCCTATTTCATCGTGAATGAGACCGAGCTCTCCTACTACGGACATGGCGATACAGTGGAAGAAAAGGCAAAGAGCCTATTGGAGAAAGGCGTTAAGAACGTCTTGGTCACCTTAGGCATCAAAGGCTCAAGACTTTATAGCCAAGAAGGCTTAGTAGAAATGGATTGCTGCCACGTCAAAGCCGTTGATACGGTTGGGGCTGGAGACACCTATCTTGGCTATTTCGTCTTCGGTTTGGCTTCCAATATGGATAAGAAAGAAGCGATGGCTTTGGCTAGCAAGGCTAGCGCAATTGCCGTCACAAGGCTTGGCGCCATCCCAGCGATTCCAACGAAAGAAGAAGTGGAAAACTTCAAGTTCTGATCTAACGAGTATTTGTTCCTTTTTCGATAACCCTCTTAACCCGTTAGCCCGGCTCACCCCCCTCTGAGCCGGGCTTTCGGCTATCGTGGAAAAAACTGAAATTCAAATGCATGGGGTAATCATTTCCCTATGAGCGCCCAGTATTCCTAACCGCTCTTCTAGTGAGTATCCTCATCGTCGTTATCCCCTCTATCGTCTCGATAGTTGATTTCGTTCACAAGAATTAGGCGAATGCTGAAGCGAATAAAATCCCGAAGAGGGCCTCCCCTCCAGGAAGGAATCTACTTAGGCGATAAGCTTATTGATACCCGAAATAAGAAGGAATACGAGTTCCATCTCCTCTAGGCTTGGCTCTAGGCAAACCAAACTTAGGAGAAGGACCTTTTTCCTTCTAGGGGTAGATGTATAAGAGGGCGAGGCATTCCGAGTCGTCTTTTAGTTTATCCCCTTTATGGTAGATGTAGATCTTCCCTTCATCATCTTCCTCGATGATATAAGGGATGCGTGTCTTGATTAGAAAAAGCCCACTTTTGGTTTGGATGGTTCCTAGAGAGTTATCCTCAGTATCGGTAAGCAAGCCCTTGCCCACAAGGCTTTTGATTTTGAAGTGCTTGGCCTCATTGATGGGAGTCATGAGTAACTCTTTTCGGCTGCGATTCTGCTTTATGACGATGCTTAAAGGAATGCTTTCGCATCATTAACGCGTAAATGGCTGCCGACTATTTATCCTTGTTGCTGAAATCGAACGTAGTCTTCCACCACTGCGGATATTTCCGGTAATCATAGATGCAAAAGTAGACGATCAAGCCGATATAGGCAGCCAACAATATTCCTAAAGTCACCCACATCGCGACCATGTTGTTGGATAGGCCTATCGGCATGACGATAGAGACGCCTAGAAGGGCGAGGATGATAGAGACTACGAGAATGCGGTAGCTGAGGGTCCCTCTTTTGAAAAGGCGCCCTTTTTTCTTAAAGGAAGAAGTGGTCTGTTCCATAACTAGAGATAACTTTAAGGCTAATTCGCCTACTGATAAAGGCCGTAAAGTCTGCAAACTCTACTTTCCGTTCCTAGACTTTAGCCTAAGCAAATGACGCTTCTGCTTTGCAATTTTCATTTTTCCTAGCCGTAGAACTATTTAGTTCTATAATGACCTAGAAAAGATTCTTCAAAGGGGGAGTATCTATGAGTTGGGACTTAATCGGATTGATCTTTACCATCATCCTCGTTCTCTTCACCGTCGTGGGCGTCATCAAAGGCTTTTTCTGGTGCTTAGGCAAATTCATCAAGCTATTTGCCTCGATCATCATCTCGACTTTCCTTTGCCATCCTATCGCCACCAGGCTTAATGCCACAGGGCTAGGCGCTACCCTCAAAGGCGGCATCGCGGATAATCTTGTTTCCAAAAGCGATGTCTTCACTCTTTCCTGCACTGCCGATAACGTCGATACGGCCCAGGCAAAGCTAAATATTCCTAATTTCTTGCGCGAGGCGATGAACAAGTACATCCTTGGCGGCAACTACGAAGGCTATGATAACGTCGCGCAGTATTTCGCCAACGCCTTCTCTCTCATCATCCTCACCGCCATCACTTTCATCGTCTTGGTAGTCATCATCATGCTTATCGGGCTATTGCTAAGAAGGCTTGATAAGGTATTCGCCAACGTTACCGCCCTTAATGTCACTAACCGCATCCTTGGCGGCGTCGTTAACTTCGCCTTAGGCCTATGCATCGTCTGGGGAATCTGCGTCGTGCTCTCTGCCATCATCTCTATGGGCAACGGCGCTTCCTCTTGGCTAGAGACGACGATGCGGCTTAATAGCGAGCAGATAAGCTTCAGCAAGCTCTTCTATAACTACAATCCGATCTCAAGCATCGTCTTCTCCATCTTCGGCATCTAAAAGGGAAAAGAAATGCCGAGTAAGGTCTCACTCTGTTTCGACTTTGGCGCCGATACGCTGAAGATCGCCGTGGCATATGGATTGCCCGGGCAATACCATAGACTCGAGAAGGTCGCCACTCCATCGACCTCCTCTGGTTTTCCTTCTATCGCCCTTTATGACAAAGATAAAAAGACCTGGCTATTCTCCGATATCGCCTATTCCTCTTCCGATTACTCCTATATCGTTAAGATCAAGCAATTGCTTTCCCTTGTCCTAAAAGGAAAAGGCAGCAAGAACTACGACTATTACGCGAATAAGAACATCTTCCCTTATTATTGTTTCCTAGAACCGCAAGGCGCGGTCATTGAAGACTATGATGCCCTGCTAGAAAAGAAGAACTCCAGCTTCATCGTCCCCAATATCACCCCAAGGCAAGTCTGCGGAAGATTCTTCGCCTATATCAACACGGTCGTGTTCTCATGCCTCAAGAAGAAGTCGATCTACCTCGAAAACGTGGATTATTCTTTTTGCTTCGCCACGGGCACCAACTCTTTTTTGAAGGAAGAGATCATCGCGCTAGCCAAAGAGAACTTCACCTTCGGGGAATATTCAGGCAAAGAGATCTCCGCGGAGAAGGCCATCGCCAAATACATGGCCGAATCTGGGGATGTGGAGGATAACGAATCCTTCCTCCTTTTCCAGATGGGACATGATTCCGTCTCCGTCACCAAAGTCAAATCCTTAAGCGAGGGCATCGCCGTAGACGGCGTCGAAGGGCATGAAGCCCCGCTTCATGTAGGCGGAGGCAACATCGATAGGATTCTCTATGAGCATCTTTCTTCTAGCGTGGCCAAGCATGAGACCATCGGGATGGACGATAAAAATGCCGCCGCCTCCCATGAGGCAATGACTAGCGGGAAGCAATTCGCCTTCTTAAAAGACATCAAGCTCTGCAAAGCCATCCTCTCTGACCCGGATTTCCATGATTCCTATGTCCCCATCTCGATGGATAATAGCCTCGTGATGTCGACTTCCGTCAGCAAATCCGAGTTCGCCGAATGGCTCGGATATAAAGACATCAATAACATCAAAGCTCCAAGCTTTGCTAACCTACTCATCCGCAACTACATCGGCAAGGAGCTTGCTAAGCCTCTTAATGACAATGTCTCCTATATCCTTCTTCTAGGCGGCAGCAGCTGCACTTTGGATTTCCCTTTGGCCGTCTCTAGATACCTAGAGAAGGAATTTCCCAATGTGAAGCTAAAAACCCGCATTGGAGAACTCTATAAAGAGCTAGGGGATGAATGGCCTTTATATGCGGTTGCCGGCACTGGCGCCTTATTCGCCTTCAATTCCTGGAAGGTCGATACGGTCTTCTCGCTTTCTTATGGCACCTGGGTCACGCCGAGAGAGAGGGGGGATGCAAGAGGTGGCTCTGATATCTATTACCAGGAGCTATTCCCGATGAACTCCCCTGTGGAGAATGGCAGCTACATCGAAGAACGCGGCTGCTATCTCCATATGTCTCGCCCCTTCACCCTTCAGATACGCAGGGCGGTCTATGAGATGGTGCTTAGCTCCTCTTTTGATATGGACTACTTCAAAAGGTATGACGGCTGCCACAAAGATAACCACGATAGGCCGCGCATCCTCTCCAATATCGATACTAGCAAAGAGTTCCACCTAGACCATTACGCAGGCAAGATGGGCTTTAAAGAAGTGGTCGGCAGCTATGCCGCCATCTTCGATATCCAAGACACGAAGCATCACCTGGAATTCTCCAGGATGTATGACATCGGCTTCCGTTATTACCTCTTCATCTCCCCCGATGGCAGGGTGGAGATCGAATATCACCTGAATGACGTCAAAGCCCATGGGGGCACTTCCTCACTCTCTTATGTGGAGACGAGCGATGGCAGGCGCATCCCTGTGGAAAGGCTTCGCATCGTCGCGAATGTCTCCTATAACGCGAGGGCATAAAGACAATGGCAAAAGACTCCAAAGTGAAAATCGTCGTCGATTCCTCGGCGACCGACATCGAAAACCAGAAAGCCAACCTTTCTTTTGAAAGGCGCAATTTTACCCGCACCATCGCAAGGAGTAACCACGCCGCCAACGTCCTTGATGTCCATGACTCCTTCGATGAGCTGAAGATCGATCCTTCTTTCCTCGCCCAGTCTTCTTCCACCGGCATCTATGGTATCCCCTATGACTCCGAGGTCCATCGCTTTGGCCAAGACGTCATCCTCTCCCACCAGAAAGTGGCGGCGCAGCGTTTCTTGCGCGAGCTCCGTGGCTTCGGACTTTTGGCTGATGTGGTTGGTTCAGGCAAGACATTTGAGGCGGGCCTAGTCATCTCTGAACTTTCCTTCCGCAATATGTGCCGCAGCTTATTGCTTGTTGTCCCTGACCAGGTCTTCGATACCTGGGTGGTCACGATGGAGCGCCGCTTCGGCATGGGCGATGGCGTATTGCTTCGCGCCGATGAGAATTTCCTTCTTCCTGACGTCTATAAGCAATACCTCGTCAAAGATGGCGAATTCCGTTATCTTTCCCGCCCCGTCATCGTCAAGATGGATGACTTCGTCAAATGGGATAAGGCTATCTCAAGCCTGCTATTCGATGTCATCGTCGTCGATGAGGCCCATAACCTTTGCCTGAAGGATTCCGGGAGCGTCAACGGCCTGAAGCTTCTTTCCAGCTTCATGCAGGTGAAGAACAAGGCGGGCTATCCCTATTGCCTCCTCCTTTCCGCGACCCCCCATAACGGCAACCTCGAGGACATGTACCCGTTATGGTATTTCATCCGCTATAAAGGCGGCGTGCCGAGCGACTTCTCTAGCGATGAATCCTTTGCCAGCCAGGAATACGTCAAAGAGAAGGCCTACTACATCGATAAGGTCTGCTATGGGGCCAAAACGGTATCCGAATTCATCGCCGCGGTGCGCCTAGTCAAAATTAAGTCTGAATATCATGAGGCCCTTCTCTCCTATTGCCCTGACTTCGAGCAGAAGTCAATGGCGGCAAAGCTATCCAAGGCCGCGGACTTCGAGAGTAAGATGCTTAACGAGCAGCAGCGGCAATCTTTGCGCAAAGAGATTGCCGCCGCCTACCATAACGAGGTACTCCGCCCCATCATGATCCGTCAGGAGAACCATCTCCATAAGAGCAAGAAGATCGCCAATATCCTTTTCTATCCGACCTTGGAATTGCCTAGTGTCCTAGAGCTTAGCTTCCGGGGGGAGCATCTCACGGTTAACCTCACTGACTTTGGGCTAAAGAAGAAGTGCATCCATTGCGATGATGGCATTGTCGACTTCGCTACCTTCGCCTCCAATCGGGAAAAAGACACCCACCTCATCACCGATTTGCTTTTTGAGATCATTTCTAAGTTGGAGAAGGAATATGGCTCCGCCAATGCGTTCTTGGTCGCTGATCCTATCCGTTACTACAAAGAGCAGCTCTATACCTGCGCCTTCTCCGCTAATAGGTTCGGCAATGACATCACCAATGATCTCCGCCTCACCAACAAGAGGCCTATCTTCGACCTGAAGCTAGAGGAGACCAAGGCCATTCTTAAGCAGAATAAGGGAGAGCGCATCCTTATCTTCTTCGACTATGACCTTGCGCCAAGGCAGTCATTGAAGAATAAGCTTCTCGAAGCCTTGCAAGAAGACGAAGAGCTTTCCTCTAGGCTTCTTATCGGCTCCGACAAAAACAAGACGCAGACCATCAACGCCTTTGCGGAAAAACCTGATGCTGTGTTGCTAGTCCTTGACCCTAAGTTCACCGAAGGGGCTAACCTTCAAGATTCCGCGATCATCATCAACTTCGAGATCCCCTGCGATCCCCTTTCGATGGATCAACGCATCGGACGCATCTTCCGCCTCGGGCAAAAAGAGGACGTGAGGATCTATTCCCTCGCCGACATGACTAGCCTTGAAGGCTATGTTTTGCTCTACTTCACCGCGATCGGCATCATGGATTCCAACTCTGGCGATGCCACGATCATCGCCGGCAACAACTCCGACAAGATGCTCGTCGCGAAGTGCCCTAGTTGCGGCAGGGTCAACATGGTCCCGAAAGACCTATATGACGAAGATAGCGAAGACGTCTATTGCTCTGCCACCCCTTCCTGCAGAAGAAATGGCGGCAAAGGCACCAAGATGGTGGAGATCTCCGTCTATAACTTCGAATGCGAGAGTTGCGGCAGAGTCCTTCAGCGCGACTTCAATGATGATTCTGGCGCTTATCGATGCCTTGCCATCAATAATGACGGCAAGAAGGGCAAGATGTGCAATTCCGGCAAAGACGGGGACCGCGTTTTGTTCTGCAATTCTAGCTGCGCCCTAAGCCATTGTGACATCCTTGAAGAGCTGCATTGCCCACTAGCTTTCTCCTATAAAGAATATGGCATTGATTCCGACATCCAGCTTTTCGATATCTGCCGCCGCTGCAAGAACCGGAGCGAATGCCTAACTAGGGCAAGAAGGGATGGCAGCCCCTGCGCTTTCTATCACGAAGGCTTCTCTTCCGAGCCAGTTTTAGACTATAAGATCCACCAGGTGCAGAAGTGCTCCCATTGCCCCCACGCCACCTGCTCTCCTAGGCCCCACATCATCAACTTCGACGACAAATGGGAGGCGACTTGCCCCAATTGCCATGGCAAGCTAAAGAAGGTCGCCTCCGGCACCTTCAAGACCTACATCAAGAATTCCTGGAGGTTCTCCACCCATAATGCCGAGGGCGATTATTTCGTCAAAGATCTGCTGGAAGAGACCAGAAGAGCCAGCGTCATCAAAGAGATCTTGTCTCTAGATGAGGAAAAGAAATAGGGGGAGCATAGATATGGATGCCAAGATCATCAACATCGGCCGCTCCTATAAGGAAGAATTCGACGCGGTCGTGCAGCTAGTTTCCAATAACGCCTTAGACGGCTCTATTTCCTATAACGCCTCCAATAAGGCCATACTCGATTCCAATGCGGGCATTTGCTTCCGCTACGACGAGTCCTCTCTCGTCGCAGGATATGAAAACGACGAACCTAGCTTCACTAGTCACGGCGCTTCCTGGTTTTTGGGACTACGGGGAGAGAAAGTAGAGGAAGACGAGTCCATGATCTGGGAACGCTTCCTCAACAAGGTCGCCTCCCTCTATCACCGCAAATACTCCTTCATCGAGTATGACTTATCCAAAAAGGCCGATATGCCTCTTACCGATGCGCTTCGCGACAAGATGGACCGCATCAATAAGGGCCTGCTTTCCCCCGAAATCGCCAATAAGCTAGTTAGAGAAGAGAACCCAGCCGCCTCCCTCGATGAGCTGCTCGATTATATCTACGCCATCAACGTCAAAGTCAAAGTCGAGGATGAGAAGCCTATCGTTGGCACCCTCTATTTTAGGCGGCTCTCCCATAATCGCCTGCAGATAATGAATTACCATGCCGCTAAGCCGATCTCCGACTTCCTTAACGCGGAGAACCCCAAAAACGAGGACGTGGTGCTAGGCTCTGTGGATAATGATGAGAAAGAGATGATCTTCTCTTCGCTTAAGTCTTTCTTAACCAAAGCCGAGGATAAGCAGAAGAGCGTCTATAACTTCAATGACTATATCCTTTATGAAGAGAGCAAATCCTCTTCTTCTGGCTGGGGCTACATCTATAACAAATGCATCGTAAACGGCCCGATCTCAGATACCATCACCCTTCATGTCAGGGAAGTGACGGTATTGGGCATCATGTTCATCAAGTGGCGTAACCGCGTCGTGGATTATTCTTATCTCGGCCGTAGAGTGCTTCGTTATCGGATCCTTTGCTTTGGCAACGAGCCTACCCTTTCGCTGCGCTGCCTCTGCTGTGACTGCAAAGATGACCTCATACTCGAGGATAAGGCCTTGGCTTATGGAGAAGGTGGGGAAGTGACCATGCTTCCTTTAGATCTCTCCCGCGCCGATCTAGGCCTAACGCCAACGGAAAGAAAGAATACCTTACTCGCCAAAGACCACCTTATCCGCAACGCCATCAGCCCCTATTGCAAGGATTGCGATAGGCTAAATTGCCGCAAGGAGCTTCTCGATGTCGGCAAAGAAGGGCATCCGCTACTCGTCTGCGAGAATTGCCCTTACCCCTATGTTGTCTATCATAGCTATGGCAAGAAAGCCGCCTTTGCCAAAAACCTTGTCCTATCTGAAAATAGCCTAGACCTCGTGGAAGGAAGGCAAGGCACCTGCAGCTGCTGCGCCCGGCGCTTTGAGGATAAGGAACTGCATAACGGCCGCTGCGAATTCTGCCTTTCCGCCGAACGCGTTGCCACTGGCAATCCTGATTCAGCGGAAGCAATAGAAGCCAGGAAGCTCTATCGCCGCTACCATGACCTACTGCCATTACATAGGCGAAGCAATGTTTCCCATAAGCGCAAGTATGCCTTCGAGAACGAGACCACGATCCTCTTCTACGTGGGCAAGCATTCCTATGTCTTCGATAAGAAATCCATCGTTGATGATGGCTTCATCCCTTCGCCAAAGAAAGTGAAGAACTAAAGAAAGGAGGAAAGATAAGCTATGAATAACGTAAAGCGCGATCCCAGCAGGAAAGGCCGCTATGCCTTCTTGCATCTAACCGACTCCAAGGCGCCGATCTATATCTGCGTATTGCTTTCTTTGCTTTGCAACGTCACCTTGGCCACCAAGTTTTTCCTTGGCAACTACGAAGCCTCCTATGGCGTCTATTCGGTGGTGAGTGCCCTGATCGACCTCATCTTCTTAATCCTATTCCATTTCTCCAACATGAGGTTCCGCTACGCCTTCATCGAGGCGGTGGCTTACGCATTGATTAGCCTCCTCGCCGCTAGCGTTCCCATCGCCCTATATAACCCCTTCGCCAAAACCAATATCTTCACCACCAGCATGTCGATATTGACTATCCTCACCCACTTCGCCGCCGCAATGCTTGTCGTCATTATCGCTAGGCTTTCTGGCAAATATGAGGACAAAGGCGCCCAAAATGCCTCTTATGCCTGCGCCTCTTTGTCTTTGGTATCGCTAGGCGTATTGCTCTATTTCACTTTCTCCGCCGGCTATTTTGGCCAGGGTAATGGCAGAAACCTCATCCTTAACCGCCTTGATGATGGCAGCTATGAAGTCGTAGGCATCATCAAAGGCCCAGGAGCAAGCGTAGAGGTCAAAGACTATGGCGGCAAGAAGATCTCCGCGATCGACGCTTCTGTCTTTGCTGCCGATGACGTCTCTTCCATCCGCTTTGATAAGCATCTAGAGATCAAAAACCCCGAGAAGCTAGATAACGCCAATCCCCTTCTTGTCGTCGAAGGAGAGTATGAGGTCATCTCCGCCTATCGGGAGGACTTCTTTAAGGAGGCCGCCATCTCCCCTTCGCCAAAAGGCGCTTTGTCTTTGGCCAATAACGTCGGCTACCTCGACGCGGAGAGATCTTTTGTCCACTTCGCCTATGATGAGGAGGCTTTCTCTACTCTATATAAGAGCAATAACTTGCTCCTTGATCTAGTCGGCGAGAAAGGCGAGGCAATGCAGCAGATGCAGGGGTATGTGGATGATTTCGAGAAGAACCCCTATGGCAAAGATTTCCTGCTAAGCGATTCTTCCATCGTCGATAGCTACCTTGCCAACAAGAAGAAGGTCCTCTATTCGGATTCTGACCTCATTTCTTATCTAGATGGGAAGAAGCAACTATCCAAAAATGAGAGCACCCTCTCCTTTGATTTGGCCCTAAAAGACGTCTATCTCGTTTCTTTCGAAGAGAGCAACGACTCCCTTTATCCTCTTGAAAGAGGCCTCGCCAAGAATGAGGCCGCCCTTTCAAAAGGCAGATACGTGCTTGAGATTAGCCATGGTAGCGGCTTCCCATATGAAGACTATGCCCGTTTCGATATGGGTGCCCTTCTATCCGAATTCGATGGCTATGCCTCTAGAGAAGGCTTCGACTTCGCCTTTGTGAGCAATGGCAAAAACATTACATCGCTGACCCCCTCTTCCTTCGTGGATAACAAAATCTCCTTAAAACCGACCTGGTCCATCCGCTCTCCTTCTTTTGACCTATATGACAAAGAGAAAAACTTTCGCTACACCTATGGCGAACAAGGCCATTTCGAAGCGGTCATCGGCAAAGAGAACGTCTATGACGACGTCTTTGACTACGAGCTGTCCTGGTACCTCAATGACGAGGAAAGCCATTCCTTAAGCGATGCAATTAACTATGATTCCCGCGTCTTGCTGCCTAGCGATTCCAAAGTCTCCGTCTTTTTGCGCATCAGCTCTTCCAAGAGTTCGCTAACCGCGGTTATCCCTGTTTGCAAAACACTTTATGTCGCCAAAAAGACCTTAGGCGTAGAAGCCTTTTTGGGATCTAACGTCTATACCTCCTATGACATCAAAATGAACGTAAGCCTTTTTGGAGGCGTTGGAGACGATGATTTGTCTTGCTTCTCCTTGACGGTCACTAACCTAGACAAATCTTCTTCCTCTACTTTTGATAACCCTATGGAGGCGAGCGTCAAAAACGCGGGCACCTATAGTCTCGCCATCACCCTTTCTAGAGAGCTTTCTAAGCTCTATGTGGTGGATGCCCGCGCCTCCTCTTCCCGTTACGTCATTAGCCGTTATGAGCTGAAAGATGCCTGGGAAGGCGCGGAAAGCTCCTTTACCTATAACGGGCAGAAGCACTCGCCTGCCGCCAATATCGTCCCTCTTAAAGGAGATAGCCTTTCCGATGTCTTTGATCCATCTAATGGCTACCGCTATACCCAAAACGGAGCCTCCGTTCCTTCTCCGATCCACGGAGGGGAGTACTGCGCTAGCCTCGTTTTCAAAAACGATAACTACTTTGCCTCCCCCTTCTTTTTCTCCATCCTCAAGAAAAAGGTGTTCGTGAACTATGAGCCCACGGATTCCTTCGTCTATAACGGAGAGAAGCAGTCTCCTAAAGTCGCCTCCATCGATGGCTTTCTTCCTGGAGAAGAGGTAAATATTACTTATGCCGGCACTAGCTACATCGATGTCGGCTCCTACAGAATCGTCGCTTCTTTGGCTTCTTCCGATTACGAGCTAGATAAAGATTCCGGCGTTATGGATTTCTCCATCACCCCGCTTCATCTAGACATCAAAGTCAACGATGCCTCCTCTACCTATGGAGAGATAGCCTCGCCCTTATCCTTTGCCTATATTAGCAGCGCCAAGCTTCTCGATAGAGACGGCGACTGCATCAAGCTTTATGTTGATGGCGCCTCCTTCCCTCTAGCCGAGGCGGGGGAATATGAGATCTTGGCTAGATGCCTCTCCTCTAACTATGACATTTCAGACTATCACGCTGGCGCCTATACCATCCGCAAAAGAGAGGTGGAAGCAAAGGAAGATGACAATGTCTATTTCACCTATGATGGCACCGATCAGTCCTCTTCCTTAAGCGAAAAATTCTATTTCATCGACCAGCTTGGTCAGAGACATCCTTTATCCGTTGACGTCAAAAAAGAATTCAAAGATGCCGGCAATTACGCCTACACCCTTTCCTTAAAAGACTCTGACGCGAAGAACTATCTTCTCACTGGCAATCTTTCCGGCTACGTCAATATGCGAAAGAAGACGCTACCCGTCTCTTCTTCCAGCAAGAGTTTCACCTATAACGGATTAGACCAAAGTTCAGCGTTAGATGAGTATTATTTCGTCTTCATCAACGGGACGAAAATCTACTTGGAAGCCACGCCTATCGAGTCTTTTGTTAACGCAGGCGACTATCAGATCAAATTGGCGTTGCCGCTAGAGTTCTCCGCTAACTACTCCCCCTCTATCTCTTTCGCTAGAGTTTCGATATCTAAGGCCGGTATCGCCATCACTTGGGAGGACGTAACCCTTACCTATAATGGCCTTGACCAGTCTTCCAGTATAAATGGCAAAGCGAGCTTCTCCGATGTCTTTGGCAATAAACAGCTTGTGAATGTCACCGTTGACGCTGACGTCGTCGACGCTTCTTCCTATGTCTTCTCCGCATTGCTAAGCGAAGAGCAAGCCCAAAACTATGTCGTTTCCTCCCATAAGACCCACGCTTATGTCATTAACCCCCTGAATGTTGACGTATTCTGGAATGAAAAGGAGTTCTACTATACCGGCGAAGTCTTGAAGATCAGCTCCCCTTTTTATGTCGATGCCTTTGGCAAACGCCAATATCTCTCCGTCACCTTCGATAAGCCCTTTAAGGAGGTGGGGACCTATGTGGCGAAGGCTAGCTTTGCTTCTGCAAAAGAGGCGCAGAACTATCGTCTGAATAACCCCACCCACGAATATCAGATACTGGAGGAAAGGCAGGAGGAGATTGCCGCCCCCAAGGCAATAAAGCCATCTTCCAAGCAGGAGGAAGAGCAATGAAGAACCTACTCACCTGCAGCCATTGCCATAAGAAATACGAGGAGCCCCTTATCCTCTATGATGGCAGGCGGGCCTGCCCGAAATGCTTGGCTGTCACTAGTAACGGCAATATCGATAAGAAGGCTTTTTGCCTAAGCAAGGAGAACCATGAGCTCTACGTCAGGGCCAAGGTGCTCTATTTGCAGACTATCCTTGCCCTAGCAAAGGCCTCCTCGGCCAACGTCTTGGAAGAAAAAGATAAGAAAAGCCTTTCCGCCGCTTTTTCCTTTGCTAGGGAATCCTATGAAGAAGGCAACCCCGCTAGCGCCATCTTGCTTAGCTATCTCTACCGTTATGGCTTACTTTGCTTCCTAGGGATCAAATATAGCGATAAAGACCGCCTTGCCCTAGCGGGAAGCTACCTCGCCCAGGTATTGGATAACCCCGTAGTCGAAGATAGGGAAGGGCTACTAGACAAAGAGCCTTATCCAAAGCTAAGGGAAGTCGCCGCCTATGAGCTAAGCGCTTTGCTACACTCCTGCAAGAAGGATGGCATCCTCTTGGAGAAGGATGCCTATAACGCCTTCGTTAGGTCGCTTCATAGCTTTGACCCCGTCTTATATGGCGATTTCGCCCCGGTTGGCGGAAGCATGAGCAGCGACTTCGCGCTATTAGAATCCATCTTCCGGGAAGATAGCAAAGGCAACCCGATCGGAACTCTCTCTGGCATCGATCAGGCGGGGCATAGGGCGCCTTTATTGATGGTGCTACGCCTAGAGAGTAAGAACCTAGAGAAGGTGCTGGAAGAGCAGTCCATCCCCTTCTTATCGCGAATCGCGAGAAAAGGCGACTCCAGGGTCCATTGCTATCTTTTCGCAGAGCTTGGCGGCTATCGCTTTGAGCTACATCGCTTCCAGGAGGACCTCTCTTCCTATACCAGCGAGAAATACGTCTACCTCTGCGTGGCTAACCTTTATGGCAAGCACGAGGCGAGCTACCGCGGCGTGAATAAGATCTCCGATTATGAAGAGACTTTATCCAGTATCGTCGAGATCGCCGATAGGAAAGAGAGGAGCTATATCTTCAGCGATGACGATCTCTCTTTCTTTAAGAAGAAAGGCAGAAAATTTAGTGATAAAATAGCAGCATTGAAAGACTCGCTGCAGGGCTAAGAGGAGAACATAAATGGATAAATTGGAATTTGTTACGTCGGTGCTCGACACCAACGGATTTAAGTACAACGAGAAGATCAAGAAAGCCAAAGACTATGGCTTCGATTCCCGCATGCAGGAAGGGCTGTTCGAGCAGATCGTCGACGCCCTCTATGAGAATTGCCTCTATCTCCTTAACGTTGGCCAGAGTAAGAGCCTCCTGACCCTGATTGCTTCCTTAAGCGAGGAGGCCGTCGGCCTCACCGAGAAGGGCCTCCCCGAGAAGAAACAATTGAAGTCTAGAGACAAGATCAATGGTCTCCTTTCCGAAAGCAGCAGGTATAAATATTCCCCCAAAGAAGAAGAGAAGACGGCTAAGCGCAAAGTCCAAAATGACCTCCGCGCGTTGCAGCTATTCATTAACCGCGTCCTATCCACCCCGGAAGACCATACCCCTGCCGCAATCGCCGCGGCCAAGGAGATCAAGGAGGCCGTCCTAACTCTTTCCGCCAAAGCGGAGCAAATCCATGACCATTCCTCCAAGAAAGCCTGCGAATATGCTGCCAAGATCGAAGCACTGCTCCAGGAAGCCTGCGACGACTACTCTTCTGGCATCATCTCCACCTCTAGCATCCCGACTCTAGATAAAGTCGGCAGATTGCTCGATGAATGGCTATCCCAGGTCAAAGCCGATTATGGCTTCACCGGCAAAGTCAAATTCGGCACCACCCCCGATGGGGAGCTCTCCATCGCCAAACTCGAAAGCGATTCGGCCTATCTCACCTCACTCAATGAGCTCCGCGCCAACATCGAGATCCAGATGAAGAAGCTGGAGTCTCTTGCCGACTCTGGCAACATCGAGGCCCATGAGAAGTCCCTTAACCTCCAAAAAGAGAGGCTAAAGACGTTGGTAATCGCCGCCAAAGCTCATCCGACCACCTCGGCGATGGATGCCATCCATAAGCAGCAGGAGCAGGTCAAGAAGGAAGAGGTCCTGCTTCAAAAAGCCAAAGACCGCCTCTTCAAGATCCAGGCTGGGCCTAGATACCGCACCCTCCTTAACATCGTCGACCTCATCAATGACATCGCCGCCTATGCCGATAACAAGGTGGCCCTAAGCTATATCCAGAAGTACTTCGAGGTCAAAGAGGCCTATGCCTTCGTGAACCAGACCACTGCCGACCCCAATAAGATAGAGACTCTCCTCACCAAGTGGAGAGAGGTCAAGACCATCATCGACACCGCTGAGCGGCAAGCCGACAATAACCTCGACCTTATGGATTCCCTCCTCTCCGCCGCCTTCACCGAAGAAGAAATCGCCGTTACGGAAGAAAAGGGGAAGATCAGCCAGGATAACCTCGATGAACTTGCCGCCCTCTCCGCCGAGCTTGGCCTAGATGAGAAGGATGGCGAAGAAAAAGAAGAGCCAGCGGAAGAAGAAAAAAACGAAGAAACCCCGATGGACGTCATCGCCTAAGGAGATAGATATATGAAAGAGAAGCAGAAAAAAGCAGAAGTCGACCCATTCGCCGCGGCCATCGCCGCTGACCAAAAGCGGGTCAACCGCCAATTCCAGAAGAAGAAGTTCGACGAAAGGCGCAATCTCCTCCATTCCCGCAAGGATGAGATTCTCCTTAAGGGCAAAGCGGCCTTAGAACGCGCCAAAGCCCGCGATCCCAAGACCTATTACAAAGACGTCAACGTCGTGATGTTCTCTCAGCTTTTCCAGCTCTGCACCGAGATGGAGGAGGCCTTGGAGATGATCGACTCCGTCAACATCGCCATGGATTACCTCACCGAAGTCATGGGTTATATCGATGACATCATGCAGTCCTGGGACCTCTCCCTCGATGAGCAGACCGCCCATTCCTATGGCCTATTCTCCAGGTGGAGGACCAGAAGGAAGATTCGCAAGGCTAGACGCAACCAGAAGGGCCGCATGAAGGTCCTCACCATGCGCATCAAGGCGATGTTTGAGTCCGTCGGCATGATGACTAGCGGCCTCTCTTCCGCCGTGAGTGACCTCACCTACACGGTCAATAAGCCAGTGAAGATGAAGAAAGAGAAAGTCCGCAAGAATGAGGCGACCGGCCCTAGCCCCGCCGTGGTATCCTTCGAAAGCGCGTTAGCTCTAGAAGAAGGGGCCATAGCCCCCGCCGCGAAGAAAGAAGATGGCGGAGCTAACTTGGGCGCTGCCCCCTCTAGTTCCGACATCGATAACATCTAAAGGAGCAACCCGTGGCAAAGCAGGAAGAGAAAAAAATATTGGATATCCGCCTGCCCGAAGTCCTTAGCCTCGATGCGGAGGCCGGAAGCGTCGCGACCAAAATCAAGGCCATGCTCGATAAGAAAAAGGCCCTGGAAGCTTCTGGCAAAACCTTATCGGAAGAGGACATCGGCGAGCTCCGCAATGGCTATACCCTTATCTATTCGATTGCCAACTCCATCATCAATAAGCTTCTTTCCGCCAGCTTCACCCTAAATGAAGACGAGACGAGGATGCTCAATACCTATAAGGCCAGAGCTGAGAACTTCTTGGCCAAATCCCGCCTCTATGGCAGCGCCATGCGAGGCATCCCCTCCCGTACCTTCGATGATATCGCAGGCTTAGATGAGGTTAAGGAAGTCGTCGATTCCTTCGTCTATATGGCAGAGCACCCCGAACTGCTTTCCCATTACAACATGGAAGGCGGCTTGGGCTTGCTTATGTATGGCGCCCCAGGCACAGGCAAAACCATGTTTGCCGAAGCCGCGGCCAACCGCATGAAGCTTCCTTTGTTCGTGGTGACCCCCGCCGATATCTATAATTCCTACGTCGGCCAATCCGAGAAGGCCGTCAGGGACATCTTCGATGAGATGGATAACTGCCGTAGCGGCGCCGTCTTGTTCGTCGATGAATGCGAATCGATCTTCTCTAAGCGCACCGGCAACGATGAGACCTGGAAGTCTAGCGTCACCACCGAGCTTCTCCAGAGGATGAATGGCTTTGGCAGAAATGGCTCTAGGCGCGTGCTGCTCGCCTCCACCAATAGGCCCGATAAGATCGATCCCGCCTATCTCCGCTACAAGAGATTCACCAACCTCGTCCATGTGCCGCCCCCTGACGTGAATGCCCTTCGCGCCATCATCGAGCATAAGCTGCGCATCGGCAAGCCCGATGAGATTGAGCTCCACAACATCAGCGTCGAGCAGATCGTAGAGATGACGCAGGCCCATCCTGGCTATTATTACACCGGCGCCGACATTTCCGGCATCATCGAGGAGGCCTGCCGCCAGGCCATCGATAAGATGATCAAGACCCGCAATGAGTCTGGGAAGTTTTTGCCGCTAGAGAGGGAATACTTCGAGAGGGCCTTTGCCAAGAAGTATCCTAGCGTCTCTAGGGCGCTTGCCGACCAATATGAGAATTTCTCCAAGCATATCGATTCCAGCGAAGCGATAGGCGAAGAGAAGAAGGCTAGCCTTGCGGAACTCTTTCACGGCGGAAATAACTAAGACCCAAGCCTTGTGGATATTTTCATAAGGCTTTTATTTTGCCTTCTTGGAGTTGCGGTATACTTATTTCGATATGAAGCAGTGCATGAAATGCGGACGTATCTGCGAGGATACCGACTCCTATTGCCCCGTCTGCGGAACTCGCCTAGAAGCGAATACCCTTACCCCAAGTGCTCAGGAGGGTAGGGAATCTCATAATGACCACGTCTATGCCTCTTCCCATTCGGAGAGCTTGGATATCCATCCTTCCTTTGAATCGGCAGGGCAGGCAAAGAAAGAGACTAGCCCCATCGAGAAGCTTTCAAAGCTATTCAAATCCTTCTTTAGTTACCTCTATGCCTTCCTCGCGCTAGAATTCGCCCTGGTGTTCTTGTGGCTGCTATTTGGACTAAGCCTAGGAAACGAGAAGGCCAAGCTATTCTGGGTCGTGCCTATGGTTTTAGGCATCGCTTATGCGATCAGCTTCATCGCCGTCACGGTAAGCTGGATCTCCACGATGGTGAAGATGGCAAAGCTTGTGAAGGAGAATAACCTCGCTAGAAGCGATATCAGGCTTAATAAGGAGATCGTCTTCAAGGGCATGACGAAGTCTTGCTTTGGCTTTGCCGTCCAATCGGTAGGCTCCATGGTCGTGATGGCGATTATGGCGAGCGCCTTATTGGGCGGGCTTCCCTTAGCCTGTCGTATCCTGCTTTTCGTATATGGGGGCTTAGAAACGCTGTTCCTATTGCTCATCCTGCTTTTGGAATTGACCTTGGGGAAAAAGAAAAGCGAAGGCTTTTAGGCGCTACGGCGAAAGATTGGGGCTATAAAGTTTAGTGTGGATTTGACCCCCCCTATAAAGTTAACTGTGGAGGGCCGCGGATCCTATAAAGTTAACTGTGGAGGGCTCATCCCTCCTTTTTTGTAGACCATTTTGGAATTCTCCGCCTAAAAGATAAGTGGAGGTAATTAAAATGGCCAAATCCCTAACTTACCTAGTAGGCGTCATCGACAAGAACCTGGATATCCTGCATTCAAGGCTAGAGGGAGTCTCTTTGAACCGCTTCGCGGAAGATCCTTTGCTTTTGGATGCGGTGAGATTTCGGCTTGCGCAGATATTGCAGGCTGCCTTGTCAATAAAGGACAAAGACAAGGCGAAATTCCCCAACATCCAGTGGATCAAGCTCAAGCTTATCCGTAACCACATCGTCCATTCCGCAGACAAAGTAAGCCCAGAAGAACTCTATAAGCTCGCCGTAAACGATGTCTATGAGCTGCAAAAGCAGTTAAAAGGCAACGGATGAAGAAAGCCCCAAGCGCTTCGCTTGGGGCATATCCTTGCTTTACTTTGCTTCCGGGGTTTCGACTTCCGCAGGCTTCGCGTTTTGCTTAGCGATGACTTCGGTAATCTTGCCGATGAGGTTATTTCTTGCAAGGCTACTCGCCTCTTCGATCGTCAGCTCGATGGAATCGGCTTTGGCTTTGCCATGGCATTTCAGCACGAGCTTCTTCACGCCTAGCATCGGCGCGCAGGCTTTATTCGCGTAGGAGATCGGCTCTTTGACTTTCTTTAGCTGCCGAAATTGGAAGGCGCAGCCGAGCTTGGTCCAGAAGCTGTGGAACAATGCTCCTTTGAATAGGTCGGACATCCAATAGGCGGTGTCTTCGATGGCTTTGCAATAGACGTTTCCCCAGAAGCCATCGCAGACGACGACGTCGGCTTCTGCTTTGAGGATGTGGTCCGCTTCGATGTTGCCAACGAAATTAAGCCCCGATTCTTTGAGGAGGGGGTAGGTGGCTTTGGCTAGCTCATTGCCTTTGCCTTCCTCCGCGCCGACGTTAAGGAGGCCGACTCTAGGATTATCGATGCCGATGGCCTTCAGATAGCTATCGGCCATAAGGGCGAACTGCAATAGGTACTCACTCTTGCAATCCATGTTGGCGCCAGCATCAAGCAGGCGGCAGAGGACTTTTTCTTTCCTAGTGGGGAAAGTGGCCATGAGGGCGGGGCGCTTAACCCCAGGGATGCGCCCGATCTTGAAGATGGAGCCGGTTAGCACTGCTCCGGTGGGGCCAGCGGTGACAAGGGCGGAGATGTCTTCTCTTTTCCCTAAGGCGGTGAAGCCTAAGGCAAGAGAGCTATTGGGCTTCTCCGTAAGGAAAGAAGCGGGGTGATCGGTGTTGAGGACGACCTCGGTGGAGGGAATGAATTCCACCCTACTGCTCGGCATCTTATACTTGCTGAACAAAGGGGTGACCTTGTCCTTGTCGCCGACGATGACTAGCGTAAGGTCTTTATTATGCTCCAATGCCCTAGCTGCGCCGAGGATGATCTCTTCTGGGGCGTTATCTCCGCCCATCGCATCAAGAAGTACCTTCATAGCTTCCTCCCTTTCGCTGATAAGCTAGGTATATTTTGCCACGTTTACGGGAATTAACGAACAACGGGAGTTACCTAGTTCACGTAATTTTCGGTTATAATGAACCCTGTTAGGCATTTGGATATGGAAGAAGAAGCGAAAAACAACAAGTTTTCCACCTCGAAAGCACTTAAGGCAGTCAAGGTCGTCATCGTGGCGTTTTACCTTCTTTTGCTGACTCTTTCCGCGATATTCACCATGCTCAAGAATAGCCCCTTAGGCTATGCCTATGGCGCGATTTTGGCTTTTATAGCCACCAGCAACACCTTCTATCTCATCGCCTATTGCGTGCATCTCTATCGCGATACTTGGCTATCCAACAAGATGCTTGGCATCGGCCGTCTATTCTTCTCCGTCTCCATAGGGCTAGCCTTATCGGGCTTCCTTTATATCGGGCGTTACCTAAATGAGCCGATGGATGCTCTTGTCCGCAACCCGGATGAGTCGATGCTTCGCAACTCATTCTTCTACGTGACTAGCCTCCTTGTCTCTGTCATCTACTTGGTCACTTGCTTCGTTAGGCCATCCACTTGGTGGGAGCTAGGGGAAAAAAGCAGGCTACGCACCACAAGATTCATCTTCGTGAGCATCCTTCTTGTTCTGACCTTCTCTTGCTATTTGATGCTCGATTGCATGAACTACAACTTTTCTAAACCGTTAAGTTATGTGTTCGCCCTCGTGTTCTTGATGTTCCTGGGCATCTTCCCTGCCTATATCTTCCAAGAGAAGTTTAAGTGGCTGAAAAACGCCTGGCTATTGGTTCCATTGGCGCAGATCGGCCTAGCCATCATCGGCTTCTTGCTATAAGAGGAAACCAAAATAGCGGCCTTCGCGGGAGGCTATTTTTCTAAGACGAGGCACCGCTATAGGGATGCCGGCTTGGAATTATCGTGATAAAAACATTCACTGTCGCAGGTGAAAACAAAGTTTTCATCAACTTCGGCGGTTGCGCCCGACAAGTTGTTTTCAACGTAGGGGTAACCGATTCTTTGAGCCATCATCTCTCATCCTTCTCGTAGGCAAGGATGTATCCGAACATGGACTTCGCTTGCTTGGCTTTATCTATCTTGATGGAAGGTTTTCCTTGCTTCAGCTCTCTTAGCGGCCTTAACCCGAGCATAGAATATGTGGCGAGCTGATCCGGCGTGAGGACGGCATCCTGCCTTTGCCTATTCGTTCGTTTCCCAATGCTGCTTTCCATAAGTTGATTTTTTACCCCGACGGGTTAAAGCCAGTAAAAGCTCGCAATAGTGCCAAAACGGGGCTCTGTTTTACATGTCTACTGATAAGTTACTTGTCCCCGCAGATCCCACAAGGCCATTTCCCATCTGCTTCCTAGCGAGAAAGACGTCATCAAGGACTTCTATGACCAGATGGTGTCAAAGAATGGCGGCGATAGCGCCATAAGCGATGGCGATTCGGAGGATTGATCCGTTTTATGCCAAAAGCGGGTTTGAGAAGGATAAATTTGCGAAAAAACGGAATTAGTCCCGTTATGACCCCGTTTATCGACGCATTGCTCAAAGACGAAAGATCAAAGATCTTCCGTTTCTGATAGGCGGCTCTTGCCTGAAAGGGCCGACTTTTCCCCTTTCCCAACCGCCTTAGCCCTTACTTTCATACGGAAACAAGGGGAAAGGAAAGCCACTAAGGGATTATTCCCACAATTCAGCCAATATTCCCACAAATTTAATATTGTTTTGTGGGATTAGCCTTTCCTGACATAGAAGGTGGTGCGTCCGCCGCCGCGTCTATCGATGAACCCTTCCTCAACCAGCGCGCGGAGGGCGATCTCGATCGAGCTGGTCGATAGGTCCGGGCTTAGCTCCATGATGTCGGCTTTCCTGAATTTGCCGATCTTCTTCTTAATCGCGGCGCGTACCGCTTCTTTCGCGGGAAGCTTGGCGGAGACGATCTCCACCCTCTCCTCGAAGTCGCGGTAGGCCGCGAGGATGGTCGAGAGAAGGTACTTCACGAACGGGGTATCGTCGTTATTCCCGTCGTGCCATCCGAGCGAGGAATCGCTTAAGGCGTCATAATAATCGTCCTTGGTGTCGGAGATCTTTTTCTCCAACGAGATGTACTTGCCGACGACGAAGCCACTCTTATAGAGAAGCAGCGTCGTAAGAAGACGCGACATCCTTCCGTTACCGTCGCTGAAGGGATGGATGCAGAGGAAGTCGTGTATGAAGACCGGGATGACCAAAAGCGGGTCAATGCCATATTGACCAATGGCCTTCTCGTATTGCTCGCAAAGGCTTTCCACGGCCATGGGCGTCTCGTATGGCTGAAGCGGTTCGAAGATGACCTGCCTTGTTCCATCCGGAAGGGTGGCGTCGATCTCGTTTGGGGTTCTTTTGAACTCCCCCCCATAGGGTACGTCCGCATAGCGGCAGAGCTCGCCATGGAGCTGGAGGATATAATTCGGGCGGATCGGGATGTACTCGAAGGACTCGTGGACCATCGCCAAGGCGTGGCGGTATCCGAGAATCTCCTTCTCATCCCTATTCCTGGGCGTCGTCTTGTCGCTCATCAGCTTGGCGAGGCGCTCGTTGGTCGTGCGGATGCCCTCGATGGCGTTGCTGGCCTCGGTGGACTGCCTTTTCGCGATCTCGACGAGGCGCGCGAGCTTCTCGGGCTTTTGGGCAAGGTAAAGTTCCTGCCTGCCCTTGCATTCCCTGATGAGGGCGACGTAATTGACGATCTCCTTATCCCATTTGCGGGTAAGGAAGCTAGAGTAATCGAAGTAACGCATTCCCGTAATCCTCCTAATATTCCCACAGATCATACCACTTTTTGTGGGATTACCAATCAGATTGGGAGAATAGTGTAATTATCAGGAAATTTGTTTCTAGGTGATTATCAGATTGTTTGTTTCTACCCGCCCATCCCCAATGGGGGATAGAGGACTGGAAATAAATCACGTCATAACTACATTTTAGCGGGCTTTTGCTTAGGCGTATTCTTCGTCTGGCTCTTCTTTTTCGAGCGTTGGGCGAGCTCTTCGCTATAGGCCTCAAGCTACTCGGGTTCGACGAGGTCGCCTTTGTCGGCGACCGCCATCACGTCCTTGTCCCTTAGAACCAGTTGGAACCTGGATTCGCCGAAGAGTTCGAGCTTGATCGTGAACGGGGCGAAGATAGCCCAACCGAGTTCGTATTCGATGCGAGAGAGCAACCGCGAAAGGACGTCGACCTCGTCCTCGAATATCGAATCGCCGAACTTGGATATTTCGTTGGCTTCCGTGGAAAGAAAGCCTTTGGTCAGCCAACCGTCGCAGACTCAATCGCCAAACCAAGCCCGTGGTTGGCTGAACAAAGGCATCCTCCGTTCGGCCGGAGTCTGCTGGGGCGGTTTGGTTTGGCGGGACTATTCTACCTCAAAAGAGCGTTCTATCAGTAGACATGTAAAACAGAGCCCAAAACGGGTGCTATTTCATCGGAATGAAGGTAGAAAGACTTAGCAATGTGCCTTTAGGCACACTTTTTTAACGGCATTGTGGTAGTATAGCCGCGCTTATGAAAAAGACTCTTAACGTAGACCCATACAAAGAATACAGGCTCCACTCCGTGGACAATGAAATCGAAATCGTAAAAAGCCAGCGCTGCGGCTGCTATTTTTGCCATTCTATCTTCTCTGCTAGAAGCGTGAAGGACTGGCTTAGCGATGAGCGCGGCGTATCCGCGATCTGCCCCGAATGCGGCATGGACACCGTTTTAGGCGACGCCTCTGGCATCCAAATCGATAAGCAGCTGCTTAAGAACATGTCCAAGCAATATTTCGGCGACGAAGTCAGCTTTGAGGCCGCCAGAGCCTATTGCATCCGCTACCTCGATTCCAAGATCAACAAGACAAAGCATAACGAATACCTCTATGAGGAGTACCTCAAAAAGCTCGCCCTCTCTGGCGATGCCCCGGCCACCCTCGCCCTTTCTAAGCTCTACCAGGGCGAAGGCTCCTTCGTGAAGGAAGATGACCCCAAAGCCCTCAGCTACCTCGAGTCCCCTTTGCTATCCACCAACACCGTTGCCTTAACCGATATGGCCGCCCTCTATTTCCATGGCGACCTAGGCTTAGAGCAGGCGGAAGCCTATAAGAAGGGCTTCGAATGCCTAACCAAGGCTAGCGCCCTAGGCTCTTTGAAAGCCGTGTATCTGCTTAGTGATCTCTATCTCCAGGGCATTTATGTGGAGAAAGACCTATACTTTGCCTATAAGCTCCTCGACGAGAACTACAAAGACGTCTATGACACCTTCGCCTATGAGAGAAAAGGCTGCAATGATTTCCTCCAATTCAACTACCGTTTGGGCAAAATCTACGAGTATGGCGTCGGCACCGACAAGGATCAGATGAAGTCCATGCGTTGCTTCCTCCTTTCTCTGCTTGCCCTTTCCTATCCCGCCACCGTCGATCCCATCGACCCGGAGGCCGGCAAAATCATCAAGGAAGACATCGAGAAAGAGGTCAAAGCCCTCGCTGATGCAATGCATCTCTCCAACGCTTCCCCAATCTACGACCAGGATACCTATTTCGACTCCTTCGCCGATGCTGGCGAGGATTATTCTCCCAAAACCCTTAAAGTCGTCTCCTGGAACAAAGAAGAAGGCAAGCTCTCCTTCGACGTCGACTATAAGCTCACCCCGATCATCGTCGATATCGCGGGCCTATACTGCGGCTTTGTCTCCGGTTCCATCCGCTGGGATTTCGACCATATCGCCGAGGTGAAAACTTCTACGGGTGACCTTACCTTCGAAAAGGTGAATAATCCGAGCGACGAATTCTGGGAATTCACCCACGTTACCCCAGAAGGCGAGGAAGTGGTCGTCATGGCCATCCAGTTCTATAGCGACCCCGTTAAGTTCAAGGAACTGCCCATCGCCCAAAGGAAAGAGAAAAAATCCAAAAAAGAGGGAAAATAAATGGAAGCTGCCAAGAAAATGACGGCTCTAGGACCTTTGAAGAAGTACCGCTTCAAAGTCTTCTTAGCGCCGCTACTTAAGATCATCGAGTGCATCTGCGAGCTTCTCGTGCCATTCCTTGTGAAGGCCATCATCGATAATGGGCTCAGCGAGAACGGCTCGCATTACCATGATCAAAATTACATCGTCTATCTTTGCCTCGCCATATTCGCTCTCGCTTTGCTAGGTTTCTCCTGCACGATGGTCACCCAATACGTCGCCTCGAAGACCACGACCGATTTCTCCTATGACCTGAAGAAGAACCTTTATCATCAGATCAACAGGGTTTCCGGCCAGCAACTCGATAGCTTTGGCAAGAACAAGGCCCTCAACCTCGTGAATAACGACGCTTTCTCTTTGCAAAACGGCGTCCATATGTTCATGCGCCTCCTTGTCCGCGCCCCCTTCTTAGTCGTCGGCTCGGTTGTGGCAAGCTTTCTGGTCAACTGGATCGCTGGGTTTATCGTCCTAGGCTCCTTGCTGCTTTGCGCGATAGTCATCGCGGTTGTCGTCATCTCCACCCCGAAGCAATACACCAAGCTTCAGAATGAGCTCGATAAGCTCTCCTCCTCCGGCGATGATGCCATCTCTGGCGCCAGAGTCATCCGCGCCTTCAATAAGCAAGAGAAGGAGAACGAGGATTTCCAGAAAGAATCCGAATCCTACCGCAAGCAGGCTCTTCTGCTCTCTAGAATCAACGCCTGCATCAACCCGCTTACCTTCGCCTTCGTCAACCTAGGCATCGTCGCGGTCTTGTATCTTGGCCAATATGGTGGCCCTGCCAACCAGATCATCACCGTTGGCGCCATCGTCGCCCTCATCTCCTACCTTACCCAATCCCTCACCGCCCTTATCCAGTTCACCCGTTTGGTGACCTCCCTTTCTAAGGCCTATGCCTCTAAGAAGAGGATCGATGCCTTCCTCGCGATCGAGCCGGATATCTATGATGGCGCGCTAGAGGTCGAGCCTGAAATCAAAAAGGGCGAGACCCTATACGAATTAAAGGATGCTTCCCTTTCCTTTGGCGGGGAAGCCAATGTCCTCGATGGCATCTCCTTTAAGCTTGCTAAAGGCGAGTCTCTTGGCATCATCGGTGGCACTGGCTCTGGCAAGTCCACGCTTTTATCGCTACTACTCCGCTATAACGACGTCACCTCCGGCGAAGTCATCTATAAGGGCCATAACATCAAAGACAGCAAGCTCTCCTCCATCCGCGGCGACATCGCTTTTGTTTCCCAGAAGCCGCAGCTATTCAAAGGCACCATCCGCTCCAACATCACCCTTGGCAACCCCAATGCGACGGAGGAGGAGATCGAAAAGGCCCTTTCCGATTCCCTAGCCAAGGAATTCGTCAGCCATTACGAAGATTACATCGACCACGAAGTCGAGGAAAACGGCGCCAACTTCTCCGGCGGGCAGAAGCAGAGGATCCTCATCTGCCGCGCCTTGCTAAGCAACCGCCCCCTTCTTATCCTCGATGATTCCACGAGCGCCCTTGACTACAAGTCTGACCTTCTCGTTAGGCGCGCCATCAAGGCAAGGGAAGGGCTAACCACCATTCTCGTCTCCCAGCGCGCCACCTCCATCAAGGACTGCGATGACATCCTCGTCCTAGACGAAGGGAAGCTCGTTGGCGAAGGCAAGCACGAAGAGCTTCTCGCCCGCTGCCCGGTCTACAAAGAAATCTATGAAGCGCAGGTGAGCCAAGAATGAAACCGACAACGAATAAAAAAGCGGCCTTGGACATCAAGGCTCTTCTCCCTTACCTAAAGGGTTCCTATCTCTCCATCTTCCTCAGCTTCATCTTCGCGACCATCAGCGTCGGCGCCAAGATGGCCATCCCCTTTGTCAGTGGCCTAGCCATCGAGAAGATGAAAAACGGTGACTTCGAGATCATGGGTCACCTCTATCTCATCCTGATCTTCATTGCCGTCGGCGCCTTGTTCCGCTACCTCTTCGACTACGTGACTAGCTTCCTCGCCCAGAAGGTCGTCAAGAGGATGAGGGATCAGCTCTTCAATTCCCTTGTCGCCACTTCGATCGGCTACATCGATACCCATGAGCACGGCGACCTCCTTCTCCGCCTCATCAACGACATCGAAAACGTCCAGACCGGCCTCATCACCGGCGTTGGGGCGCTATATGAAGGCGCGGTGCAGATTCTCATCACCCTCGTCTTCATGTTCATGCTGAACTATCTATTGGCGCTTACCGTCATCCTCCTTACCCCAATCAGCGTCGTCGTCTCCAAATTCATCTCCTCCCGCAACGCGAAATACTTCCGCGCCCAGAATAAGTCCATGGGTGAGCTAACCGCTTTCTCCCTTGAGTCCATCACCAACATCGAAGCCATCCAATCCTATGGCCTAGAAGAAAGCAAAGAGGAGAAATTCGAATCCCTCAATTCCGGCGTTAAGTCCTCTAACTTCAAAGCTTTGTTCGCCGCAAGCTGGATCAACCCCTCCACCCGTTTGGTCAACAACACGATCTACGCCTCCATCATCTTCCTTGGGGCGCTGCTATTGATGCACGTCTCCGATTGGAACTTCGTCGCTGGTGGCTTCACCGTCGGCGCCCTCTCTTCCTTCCTCACCTATTCCTACCAGTACATGACCCCGTTCAACGAAATCGCTGACGCGGCCATGGACGTCTTCTATGCCTCGGCCTCCCTTGAGCGCATCAACGAGACCATCCATGCCAAGAAGGATGTCGATGAGGGCAAGATGTCCCTAGGCAAATCTATCGATACCTTAGAAGCCAAGGATATGAACTTCAGCTACGATGGCAAGAGGATGATCATCAAGGACTTCAACCTCGATGTCTATAAGGGCCATAAGATCGCTCTTGTCGGGCCAACGGGATGCGGCAAGACCACGGTCATCAACCTCCTCATGAGGTTCTATGACTCCCAGACCGGCGGCTTCTACATGAATGGCATCGACTCCAAACTCACGCCAAAGCAAGAGATGCGTTGCCATATCGGCATGGTTCTCCAGGAGACCTGGCTAGAAAGAGGGACCATTGCCCAAAACATCGCCTTCGGCAAACCCGAAGCCAGCATGGAGGAAATCGTTGCAGCCGCGAAGAAGGCACACGCCGATGAATTCATCCGCCGCATGCCCAAAGGCTACGATTCCATCGTCTCCAACGCCTCCGGCATGTCCATGGGCGAGAAGCAGCTTCTCTGCGTAGCCCGCATCATGCTTATGGAGCCGGAGATCGTCCTCCTCGATGAAGCGACTAGCAACATCGACCTTCGCACCGAGCTCGCCCTCGCCGGCGCCTTCGATGAGCTCATGAAGGGCAAGACCTCCCTCGTCGTCGCCCATAGGCTCTCCACCATCAAGAACTCCGACCTCATCCTGGTCATGAAGGATGGCGAAATCATGGAGCAGGGCAACTTCAAGCAGCTGATGGATAAAAACGGCTTCTTCGCCGATCTCTATCGTTCTCAGCTTGCCTAAGCTAACAAATAGGACGTCGCTTCCTCGCGGCGTCCTTTCTCCTTTTTCCCTTACCTTGCTATGGGTAAGGGTTTTAATTAACGGGAAGCACTAGATGCGCCTTCGTTGCTTTTGCAAGATAATGGTTTAACTTCTAGATAAGAAATGGACAGGGCATTGTCCACTTTCTCTTGATTAGCGCAAAGCTGCCTTTTCTCTTTCGGATACGATTCCGACACCGCCTCGTCGATGCCGTCTATCGCGTCCTTGATTAATTCGCTAAAAATGTTCCTGCAGGACTCCTTTCCAATCTTTGCAGCAGAACGATTGCGCTAGGAATCCTGCTTTTTCGCGCTCCGGCGCGACTAGGGGCCTAAGGAAAGGATGACTCCTGCGTCGTCATTTGCACAACGATTTGGCTACTACCCGGGTAGTTAAACAATGACAAATGAAAGAGAGCTAGATGCACTATGGGGTGATAATCCAATTATTATGCCTACGCAAGCTTTAATATAGGAGTGATTATTATGTTAGGTTCAGGTGAAAAAGAAGTGGTTTTTAAGGCGAGCAACAAGAAGCATCAAAAGCTATATGACCATTACGTTGAGAATTTTAAACAGGAACCATTTTTTTGCTTGAGGCTTAAAAAGAATGTCCTATCGGATGAAATGAAACCTGTCACCACTCTCGTGTTTGAGCCAACAGAAGATATGCCATTTTGGAAACTATGCACCATTGGCGCAAGCGACTACCTAATGCCTGAACGTGATATTGGCTGGGGACGAAAGGCAAACCAGCGAAACGAATACATGATGTTTATCGATCCAGAAGTCGAAATAAGCCAAGAGAAAACGGAATGGCTATCATTGAATTCGTTACTCTCGGCTACAGCTGAATACGCATTTAATGCGAAAGAGAACATTACGGCGTCCGATACCATCGATATGCAAATCAAAGGCAAATACTGCGGAACTGTATTATTGCTCCCAGAAATATTTAAATCTCCAAGCATAGTTAAGTGCTTTGTTTCCCAACATAAATTCATAAGCATCTTTCAAGTAATGCCGATAACGAGAGAGTTGCTTACAAAGAAACTCAGAAAGAAAGCCAACGGTATTTATTGGCTTATGGAGCATTTTTATACGCACGACGATGATTACAAACTCATATCGTCCAAACCGTTTGCAACGTTATAAAATAGAAGACAAAATGAGCACAGATGGCGATAAAATAAAAAGATACGAACGGTTTGCCGTAAAAAAACCGGAGTACTACGTTTCTATCGGCGATTTATATTCCGGTGACGGCGATTTCAAAACCGCAACGATTTACTATCAAAAAGCCGTCGACAACGGCGTTTTGGCGTATACGCTTCTTGGCGACACTTGGGGCTACCGCTCTCAATACAAAAAAGCGTTCGACGCTTATAGAGAGGGCGCAAACAAAGGCGAAGCGGAGTGTTTTGCCCGTCTTGGATTTTGCTATGAAACCGGTTATGCAAAAATCGATATTCAAAAAGCAATCGAGTGTTACGCCAAAGCCTCCGATTTGGGTGTCGCGGCAGCGGCAAGATCTCTCGGCGATTTGTATTATTTCAAAACTCCGATTGAAGATTCCGAGATCGAAAACGTCAAACACGCACTGAAATACTACGAGCGTGCTTTTTACCTCGGAGATATAGAGGTTGCAAAAAAGATAGGCTTCATATACTTAAACAACGAAGAACTGAAAGACGTTCCCAAAGCCATAGGGTGGTACGAAAAAGGATTGAGCCTTGGCGAATACTCGCTTAATTTCGATTTGGCTTACGTCTATCTCAATGACAGGTTTGTTCCGCACGACTACAAAAAAGGTTTGGCATATCTTTTGGACGGCGTAGAGCACAACGATCCCGAAAGCCTTTATATGTACGCAAGAGTTCGCGAGACGGGCATGTATAAGGTAGAACCCGACAAAAAGGCATACATTCATTATCTTAAAAAAGCGGCGGCACTCGGACAAAACGACGCTCTTCTCGATCTAGGATATTATTATTACAACAAAGGCAAATACGACGATGCGCTCGATTGTTTTGCGCAGTGCGATTTGGATTATGTCGGCGTTTATTGGTGTATAGCGACGATTTACGAAACCAAAAAAGCCGATTACAAAAATGCGCTGTTCTATTATCAGATGGCAATGGAAATGGACTTTCCGGACGCAATCGAAAGAATGGCGGAAGCGTATCTCGGTGACGAATTAGGGCTCGAAAAGGACGAGAAAACCGCCCTTAAACTTTTTAAACGAGCCGCAAAACTCGGCAACGCCCCCGCGCAATATAATCTCGGCATGGCGTATGCTTGCGGGTATTACGGCGCAACACCCGATAAAGATAAGGCGCTTCATTGGCTGAAACAAAGTGTTAAAGGCGAAAACCCGTCGGCGTGCCTGCAAGTGGGGCTTTATTACTACTACACCGTCAAAACCGAAGCGGCTTATAAAAAAGCCTTTGAATTATTTACCGACGCATACAATCTCGGCGAGAAC
>CADCPN010000024.1 GCA_902803375.1 uncultured Erysipelotrichaceae bacterium
CCTGAACGGGCCGCGCATGCCTAATTCTAGCAAAAAAACTCGGGTTCGCCCGAGTTCCGACCGAAATTCATTTCGGTTTTGTTCTTTCTGCTTTCTCAAGGTGAGAGATCTCGATGATCTCATCATATTCTTCGCGAACCTGCCGTGAGACCGGTTCGAAGAACTTTGCCATGTTCCTCATGACTTTGATGGGGACAATCTTTTCTTTCTCTCTGCTTTCGTTTTGCTTTTCCGCCTGTTCAAAGGGGAGGTTCCAAACGACGAGGACGTGCTTATCGAAGTCTTTGGTCTGCTGATAGTAGTAGTCGCGATAGTGGTTGTTGATCATCGTCGCATCAGCGATGACGGTGGCATCCTTTTCCTCTTTATGGGAGAGGATTCTCTCCAAGAAGGTCGACCAGACTAGGTTGTCTTTGCTTAGATCGTTGGCGTGCCCTGTGATTTCGATGCGGAGGTCATCGCTGGAGACGATGTAGGTATTGGGATGAGCTTTCGCGTATGCGGCCGCCCATGTGGATTTGCCGCTTCCGGGGATTGCGGAGAGAAGGATGAATGTCGCCATAGGGGAATGGTAAGTCATCCTGATTACTTTTTCTATGATTAGGAACAAAAAACTGGCGTTGTGCGCTAGAATAAGCCGCAATGAAATCGCTGTCAAAACTCTTCCGCGTCGGCCCTGGGCCGAGCTCATCACATACCATCGCCCCCTTTAATGCGGCCAAAAGCTTTTTGAAGCTAATCCCGGCTAAGAAAGTCACTAAAATCAAGGTTACCTTCTATGCCTCCTTGGCTTGCACCGCGAAGGGTCACCATAGCGATGTCGCAATCGCGAAAGCCTTTGCCCCTATCCCAACTGCCTTCTCTTACGATATCGATACGGAAGTCGAGCATCCGCTCACCATGAAGTTCTCTGCCTATTGCGGAGAAAAGATGGTGAAGGAAGCGACCTATATGTCCTTAGGCGGCGGCGAGCTGCTTAGCCATGATGACCCAAGCGTGAATGATCATGATATCTATCCGTTCAGAGACCTTGGCGAAGTCCTCTCGTATATGAAAAAGGAGAATATCAAGACCTTTAAGGAATTCTGCCTCCGCTTCGAAGACCCCTCAATCGATGACTACCTCATGGAGATCACGAAGGCGATGTTCGAGACGGTGAAGAAGGGTTTGCGCTCCGAGGGCAAAATCCCCGCCAACGACAACCCGCGGCTTCAGATCATGCGCACCGCTAAATCGATGCATGACCGCGCTATTTCGTCACAGGCGAAGGGCGATAAGAGAACAATCCTCATGTCTTCTTACGCCTATGCCGCCGCCGAATGCAGCGCCTGTGGCGATGTGGTCGTCACCTCACCTACCTGCGGCTCCTCCGGCGTCTTGCCAGCAGTGCTTTATTACCAGTACGTGAATAAGAAGCGCACCTTAGCCGAAATTAGGGACTCCCTATATTCCGCTGGCATCTTTGGCAATATCGTTAAGCAAAACGCCTCTATCGCCGGCTCAATCGGTGGATGCCAGGCCGAAATCGGCACGGCCACCAGCATGGCTGCCGCCGCCCTATGCTATTTAAATGGACTTAGCCTCTATCAGATGGAATATGCTGCCGAATGCGCAATGGAACATTTCCTTGGCCTCAGCTGCGATCCAGTCGACGGTTACGTCATTATTCCCTGCATCGAAAGAAATGGCGTGGGTGCCACTAGAGCATACGACTCCTATCTGTATGCAAAGGTCATTGCTCCGATTCGTCATAATCAGGTCAGCTTCGACGATGTTACCAATGCGATGAAGATGACCGGGGACTCGCTCTCCTCCGCTTATAAAGAGACGGCGCAGGGCGGGCTTGCCAAAATTTTGCAGAAGAAAATGTAAATAAAAGGAAACGGTGGTCAAATTCGACCATCGTATTTCAAAGCTTTGAGCACAGAATCGTGTATCTCATCCTCAATTTTGTGGATAGTTTCGCTTTCGACTTTGGCATTGTTATGAAGTTTTAGCTCTGCCTGCGCCCATGCGGAAAGATTTGCTAATGGACCTTGGATTTTTTGGAGTGGAATCTCCCCGAGTTTAATCTTCATCAATTCATCTTTGACCGACGGGTTTTCGTTCCTTAGGACGGAGAGGAAATTCTCATACACGTCACCGTCATTTTCGCTGACAAAGTCATAAAGGTATTTAAGGCGAAATGCATGGGAAACCGACTTAATGTCATAGCCATATTTCTCAATGACCGGCTTTCTGATTTCCGTTGGATGATACGCCTCATCTGCTTTCTTGAGAATTGTGCCAAGTATCGCGGATAAAAATGTGTTTTTCTTATCTGCGTAAAGCTTGTTAAAGGAATCATGCAACGAGAATAAAGTAGGCATTGCTTGTTTAATTTTCGATTCCTTATCTTTGCTGGCAAAGACGAATTCGCAGGCGAAGAAGAACTCAATGTATGTAGGGTTCATCTTAGAAAGAAGGCCCGGAAGCATTCGGATATCATGAATGGATGCCTGGCCGTATGGCGTAGCTATCGTTTTGGAAACTCTATTAGAAAAATACAAATCATCCAGCGTTGGAATGACAAATGCTTTTACATCAATGTCGCTTTTGTCATAATCCAAGTTGTAGTTTTGGCTTCCCTGAACGAAGAAGAAAACAAATTCGTTTGGAACGGAGCGGCAAATCGTCAATTTAATTTCGTCTAGAAACTCGGTGTTCATTTTCATCTCCATTATGCGCAGTCTTTCGCTAAACGGGTAGGCGGAGTAATTGCAGATTTTCAATACCCCCGTTCAGTCGTGAATTCTCTTGATAGCTTATCTGTCAATCCTATCGCGACATTATTCCATAAAAAGAAGTTATTTGTTAAAATAACTCCATGCTAGATACCATTCAGATTAAAAACAAAAAGTTTGTGATTGACAGCGTTAAAGCTGAGCATCCGGACCACAATACCTATACTGCTACCTGGTCGAATAGGCCCTATCTAATCCGCACGTTTGTTGACAAGGAAACTTTCGATCAGACAATGCTTGATTACAAGACGCTGAAACACGCAGGTATCAACATGGCAAAGATGTGTTTCCATGACGATGAGCAGCATGTCATCGTCTTCGATCTTTTCCCGGAAGACGACTGTCTCTGCAACCTCTCCAAGGGAAACCTAAGCACGACCCATTTCGAAGCCCTCTTCTCTTTGTATCGCTTCGCTAGATTCTCCAAGGTCGCCCTCGACTGGGAGCCGCAGAACTTCATGCTCCGCGGAAGCCAGATGTTCTATCTTCCTACCAAGTGGGAAAAGCTAACCGACAAGAACTCCCTTGAGAAATCCGAAATGTACCGCACCTGGTTCCTTGGCAAAGAAGGCAGAGAACTTCTCCAAAGAAAAGGCTATGACGTCGCGAATTTGCCTTTGATGAGCGAAGCTGAAGTCAATAAAGCCATGACCCTCATGGCTGTCCGCTATTGGTAATACCAATCCCAAAAGAATTCCTAGACCCCAATGACGTTATGCGCCGTTGGGGGTTTCTTTCGTTGCCCTATGGGCAATAAACACCTAGAATAGTGCCGCGTTATGGAAAAAGACAAATTCTATTTAGAAATCAAGCACGTTGATAAGAACACCAAGGCCCGCTATGGCGTACTTCACACCTGGCATGGCGACGTTGAGGTTCCTATGTTTATGCCGGTCGGCACCAACGCCACCGTCAAAACCCTCTCTCCTGAACAGGTGAAAGCTTGTGGCTCAGGCGTCATCTTGGCCAATACCTATCATTGCCACCTCCGCCCGGGCGAAGAAATCGTCAAGGAAGCAGGAGGACTCCACCAGTTCATGAACTACGATGGACCTATCCTAACCGATTCCGGCGGATTCCAGGTTTTCAGCCTTGCCTCGAGAAGAAAGATCTCCGAGCAGGGCGTCGAATTCCATAATGAGCTTAACGGCAACAAAGAATTCTTCTCCCCGGAAGAAGCCATCCGCATCGAAGAGGCCCTCGGGGCCGACATCATCATGTCCTTCGACGAGTGCATCCCTTATCCGGCCACCTATGAATACGTCAAGCGCTCCACCGAGAGAACTCTCCGCTGGGCAAAGCGCGGCAAAGACGCTCATAAGAGAGAAGACCAGGCCCTATTCGGTATCGTTCAGGGCGGTGAATTCACCGATCTTCGCGAGCACTGCGCCAAGGAATTGGCTGCGATGGACTTCCCGGGATATTCCATTGGCGGTACCTCCATCGGTGAGCCGAAAGAGGTCTGCTACAAGATGATCAAGGACGCCGTCCGCTATCTCCCCAGCGACAAACCTAGATACCTCATGGGCGTCGGTTCCATCGACTATATCCTTGAAGGCATCGAGAACGGCGTCGATATGTTCGACTGCGTCCTCCCGACCCGTTTGGCCAGACATGGGGCCCTTATGACCACCCATGGCCGCATCAACATCCAGAAGGCCATCTACGCCAAGGATTTCACCCCGCTAGACGATGAGTGCGATTGCTATACCTGCAAGCACTACACCAAGGCCTATCTCCACCACCTTTACAAAGCCAACGAAGAGTTCGGCAAGACGCTGAATTCCATTCACAACATCCGCTTCCTTATCCGCCTTGCTGAAAGAGCCAGGGAAGCCATTAAAGAAGACCGCTTCACAGAGTTTAAGGAAGAGGTCTATGCCGCCTATGGCGACAAGAGAGGATTCTAATCATGGATGTCAACCTATTCGATTTTGATCTGCCGGAATCTCAGATTGCGCAGTCGCCGATGAAGCAGCGCGACGAGTGCAAGCTCATGGTCGTCAACCGCGAAACGGAGACCATCGAACATAAGAAGTTCCACGACATCATTGACTATCTTCACAAGGGCGATGTTTTGGTCCGCAACAACACCAAGGTCATCCCAGCCCGCCTCATCGGCACCAAAGTCGAGACCGGCGGCCACTGTGAAGTCTTGCTTTTGAAGCAGCTCGATGATCAAAAGGATACCTGGGAGTGCCTCTGTGGCAATGCCCACAGCATCCATCCTGGCAGCAATATCACCTTTGGCGATGGCCGCCTAACCTGCACTTGCGTCAAGGAATTGCCCGAAGGCATCCGCCACATGCAGTTCCACTTCGAAGGCATCTTCCTTGAGGTTTTGGAGACCTTAGGAAAAATGCCGTTGCCGCCCTACATCAAGAAGCAGGTCGACGACAATAACGACTATCAGACCGTCTATGCCAAGGTCCCAGGCAGCGCCGCTGCGCCGACCGCTGGCTTCCATTTCACCGAAGAGCTTTTCCAGCAGCTTCGCGAGAAAGGCGTAGAAGTAGTCGATATTACCCTTAATATCGGCTTAGGAACCTTCCGTCCGATCAAGGTTCAAGACACCGATAAGCACGTCATGCACACCGAGCTTTTCGAAATATCCGAAGAGTCCGCTGAAAAGCTAAACAAAGCCAAAGAGGAAGGCCGCCGCATCATCGCGATCGGCACCACCTCCGTCAGAACCCTTGAGGCTTGCTATGGCAAATACGGCAAGTTCGTCGCCACCAGGGAAGACACCAATATCTTCATCAATCCTGGCTACGAATATAAGGCGGTCGACGCCCTCATCACCAACTT
Organism: uncultured Erysipelotrichaceae bacterium; assembly: GCA_902803375.1. Lineage (GTDB taxonomy): Bacteria > Bacillota_I > Bacilli_A > RFN20 > CAG-826 > Alloenteromonas. Next base: position 5,592 of record CADCPN010000024.1, read on the forward strand.
CCACCTCCCCAAGAGCACTCTAGTGATGCTTGTCGCAGCCTTTATGGGCAGACATTGGACACTGCACTGCTATAACGAAGCGATTAAGAACAACTATCGCTTCTTCAGCTTCGGAGACTCGATGTTCATCTATGGAAAGTTCGACTACTCTAAGGCAATGGATCTTTGATACCCTGAAGGCTCCGAAGGTTAATTACTACCAGAAGAGCCTTGAGGAGATCGCCAAGATACCCGCGGGGCAGAAGCCACGTCTTTTGCTTCACGCCTGCTGCGGGCCTTGCTCTTGCTTCCCGCTTACCTTCCTCTGCGAGCATTTCGACGTCACAATCTATTACAACAACTCCAATATCTACCTGGAATCCGAGTATGATCGCCGCCGCGACGGGCTCAAAAAGCTCCTCAAAGACATAAAAGAGGATTACGCGTACGACGTGCGCCTGATCGTGCCCGCGTACGATAATGCCCTATACAATAAGGATTTAGCGCCTTATGCCGATGCCAGGGAGGGCGGCGAACGCTGCCTTGTCTGCTACCGCAAGAGAATGAAGGAAGCCTATGATTTTGCCGAAAAAGAGGGCTACGACTATTTCTGCACGGTCATGACCATCTCTCGTCAGAAGAACTCCCAGGTGCTTAATCGCATCGGAAAAGAGCTGGAGGAGCAGGACCACCACAAGACGAAATACTTCTATTCCGACTTCAAAAAGAACAATGGAATCGAAATTGGCCGCCAGATGAGGATCCATTATGGCCTTTATAACCAGCTCTACTGTGGCTGCATCTATACCTACCAAGATGGTTTAAGGCGGCAAAAAGAGCATGAAATTATGGAAAACGCATCGGAAAACGAGTGTTTATCCACAGATAGCCAAAAATAAAAAATAAAACTCCTAGGTGCACGTAAGGGATGAAGAGACCCCTTCCTACCAAGGCTGGTATAATGTGGCTGCTGTCCTGAAAGGAGGC
>CADCPN010000025.1 GCA_902803375.1 uncultured Erysipelotrichaceae bacterium
CGGTCATCGCGTCGAAGTCCACGCCGTGCGTCGTGTTCGCGAAGAAGCCGGACTCCCTTCTGGCCCTTTTGACTTTCTCCTCATTCATGGAGAAGCTCTGAAGCTTCCTGGTTTCCCCGTCGTAGACGAGGTCGTAGAAGCGGTAGATCCGCTTTATCGTGGCGTCGTCGTCGAGCGGCATCCCGTCACGTAGGATGCCCTCCAACGACTCTTTTTCCTCCTTCAGCGCGACGACAAGGTCGATGAGCTCCTCTCCGCGCCTGACCGGGTCGAAGTATAGGTTAAGCCGCAGCTTGTCGGACTTTTTGACGTTGTCGCGCTTCCCCTCGACCTGGTATTCGAGCTCGCATTGCTTGAAGTAGATTCTTTCCACCGGATCGATTTCCTTCCTTTATGGTCCAGTTTTTTGTCCGCATGCTCCTCTCATCGTCTTTGATGATCTACCAAAAGTGGGGGAACGCGAAATTCAAATACCGTAACCGAGAATTCCGGTGCCGGGGGTACTGCGTCGACACGGCTAGGAAAAACGCAAAAAAGATTGAGGAATACATTCGAAATCAGCTTAAGGAAGATCAGGCTGCCGTGCAGCTGTCGATCGGCTTTGACGGAGACCCTTCCAAAGGGTAGCCGGCAATTAATTTCTTTTCGCTTGGTTTGACAAGGTTGAGGAACACGTGGCAATATCCGCCCGGATTCTTATCAAGATAGTCTTGATGGTATTCCTCCTCCGGATAGAAATTGAGCATCTTCTCAATCTTGATTTTGTACTGCAAATCGAGAAATAGACGCCCCTAGCGATGATCTTGGCTTCTCCTTAAGAAACTTTTCCTCTCACTCGCTAGGCCTAGGCTATGACAGCATTGCTTCAGGCGCCTATGGCTATTTCATCTGTATGAGGATCTTCTTTAAGGAAGCCTCACTTAACAAGGAGAGAATCTCCTTTTCTGAATGGATTTCCCGCTCCTTCAAGGCGAAGTGTAGCTTCGCAAGGAGAGCATCGCTTTCCGTCTCCGGGTTAAGGTAATCGGAATCGTCCATCTTCTCGACGCATTCCTCTTCTAATAGGAGGATGAGGAAGCGGCGGAAGTAGACGAGGATCGCTTTCTCAATCCAATAGAAGCTATGGGAAGAAGCGCCTTCTTCCTTAAGAAGCTTCTGGTATAGCTCTAGGCCATCATCGGCGTTATGCCATAAGTCGGCGAAGAGGGAATCGTAGCTGCCGTTGCGGTGAGACGATGCATAGGCGATGGCGTCGCCTTGGACGATCTTGATCTTGCTGCCAAATCTGAATAAGGGCAGGAAGTGGGCTTTGAAGACCTCGATGACTTTCTTATCATCTTCCACGATCGTGATGGAGGTGACTTCCTTTTTGAGGGAGCACATATAGGCGACATAGCCTAGCCCCAATCCATAGAGCAGGATATTTCCCTGAGCCTGCGCGATGAAATCCCTCATCGTGTTGATCTCATGGGGGATGACCTCCATCCAGTTGGTCTTGCCTTTGCGGATAGCTGGATACTCAAGCTTAGAGGAGACATATCCTAGAGGGGTGACCTCGTTATAGAGATCGTCGACTCTTTTCTCATCCAAGACAAAGGGGGCAAAGGGCTCATAATGCTGGAACTCGAAGGTGAGGTCGCCATCCTGGAACTTCCCTAGGGAGGATAGGGCGATGTAATAAGGGTTTTTCTTTAGCTCCTCCCCTTTATATAAGGAGATAGAGGGGAAAAGGGAGTCTTTGCTCTTTTGCTCCTCTTCCCCAAGAATCTGCTTGCCGAAGAAGGCGAGGTTAAGGAACGTCGACATCTTCTCTTCGGGGGTGTTGACCGTAGGGATCTCGGCCAAGATCTCCTTTCTTTCCTTGGAGGAGTAGGACATGAGGTCATTGGCGGCCTCATCTCTTCCCATGCCGCTTTCCATGGCTTCCAGCATGGTGGTTAGGAAAAGAGGGTTGATGGAAGGAGAGTATTTCATAGTTTGATGGACCTGCTTAGGTAGAAAAAGGGGATGTTCTTGGACTTATAAGGCTCAGCGTTAAGGGTGTCGCTAGAAACATGGGTCAATGTTAACCCCGCCTCTATCTGGCCTTGGATATTCTCGGTGATATCGTGGCTGAACTGATAGCCGCAGTCATGGGATTCGCAATATTGCAGATCTTGCTTTGACTTCAAGGGATTGAAAGGCAAATGGCCGCTTAGGAGAAGCCCATTCTCATCAAGTAGATAGGATAGGCCATTATCTAGCCCAGAAAGGAGGATGCCGCCTTGCTTAAGGATGCGGGATATCTCCTTATATAAAGGATATAGGCTCTCGATATAGCAATTGGCGACCGGGAAGAGGACTAGATCGAAGGTGTTGGACTTAAAAGGAAGGGGCTTGGTGATATCCCCATTTACGAGGCGGATGTCGTATTTCTCCCTCCTAGCGACTTTAGCATCGGTATCTAACTGGACTTGGCTAAGGTCTAGAAGGGTGACCTCAGCGCCTAAGGCGGCCATAATCGGCATCTGCTGCCCGCCCCCGCTAGCGAGGCCAAGGACCTTGGCTCCTTTTAAAGGAGGGAAATAATCATGGGGCACTGGGCGAGTCGGGGTAAGATAAATATCCCATTCGCCATTCTTTGCCTTCCTATAGGTTTCAGTATCGATGGGAGCGCCCCATTCCCAGCCGTCCTCAATCCAGCCTTCGATGGTCTCGATGTTCTTTTTGGTATAGCTTTCCATAATCGAGGATATTCTAACAATATTCGGATATCGTTGGGCAAAAGGTTAGGCTTGTTCAAAAAAACGTTGTCAAAATGGAAACTGAAACTGATATGGCTATTTTCCCTCCAAAGCGGTTTCCTATCGAACTTTTTTAGAAACTATCGATAGCGTGAGCCCAAAATGAAACGAAATACGCTTATTTCGTTATGCATGTAAGCCCTTACATTGTGCTATATTTTCCTGGTATGAAAGATGTGATCATTATCGGAGCCGGCGTCGTCGGCTCCTTCGTGGCGAGATACCTTTCTCGCTACGAGCTAAAAACCTTGGTGTTGGAAAAGGAGAATGACGTTGGCAACGTCACCTCCATGGCCAACTCCGCGATCGTCCACTCGGGAGACGACCCAGTCCCGGGAACCAAGAAGGCAAGGTTCAACGTCGAAGGCAACCGCATGTATCCGGAGGTCTGCAAAGAACTCGACGTCAGCTTTGAACAGTGTGGTTCGTTGAATGTGGCCATCCTCGATTCTCAGATTGAGAAGCTTAAGGTGCTGGAAGAAAGGGCCAAAGCCAATGGCGTCCCCACCAGAATGCTAAGCGCAGAAGAAGCGAAGGCGATGGAGCCCAATATCAACCCGGAGGTCAAGGCGGCTCTCTATTGCCCGACCGCCGGCATCGTCAACCCCTTCACCCTCACCGCCCATGCGATGGAGAACGCCGTCGATAATGGCGTTGAGCTTCACCTTTCCGAAGGCGTCACCGACGTAAAGAAAGTCGGCGACCATTATTTAGTCACCACCGATAAAGATAGCTATGAGTGCAAAGTCGTCGTCAACTGCGCTGGCTTATATAGCGAAGAGATCGCCAAGATGATCGAGCCGGTGCAGTGGTCGATTAAGCCAAGAAAAGGCGAATACTATGTCCTCGACCATTATGCGCCAGGGCTTGTGAACCACGTTTTGTTCCCGCTTCCTTCTGAGAAGGGCAAAGGCATCTTGGTCATGATGACCACCTCTGGCAATTACCTTATCGGCCCAAGCTCGGAGTTCGTCGACTCCAAAGAGGATTTCTCCACCGATTCCCTCACGCTTGCCGATGTTAAGCGCCAAGCTACCGAGCTAGTCCCGAATATCCCCTTCCGCGAGCAGATCCGCGTCTTCGCTGGCCTTCGCGCCACCCCGACGACTGGCGATTTCATCATCGAGCCGAGCAAGAAGTACAAGGACTTCATCAATGTCGCAGGCATTGAATCCCCGGGCCTAGCCTCCTCTCCAGCCATCGGCAAATACGTTGCCGAAACGCTCGTTAAGCCTCTTCTTAATCCGAAGGAGAACCCGACCTATAAGGCAAGTGTCAGAAAATACGTCAAGCCGCTAAAGATGAGCATCGAAGAGAGGAATGAGCTCATCAAGAAAGACCCGCGCTACGGCAAGGTCATCTGCAATTGCGAGAAGATAAGCCTTGGCGAAATCGAAGACGTTCTCTCCCGCAGCGTCCCGGCCTATACCATCAAAGCCATCAAGAAGCGCACCAGAGCAGGATTCGGCAAATGCCAGGGCGGCTTCTGCCAGCCCCAGGTCTTGCTTCTTCTTGCCAAGCATTACCACAAGTCTCCCCTCGAGATCCTTTACGACAAAGAGGGCAGCAACGTCCTAGATAAGGAGAGCAAATAATGATTAACCGTGATTTGGTCATCATCGGCGGTGGTTCCGCCGGCATGGCCGCCGCCGTTGCGGCATACGATCATGGCGTCCGCGATATCTTGATCCTCGAGAGAACCGACTTGCTCGGCGGCATCTTGAATCAGTGCATCCATAACGGATTCGGCCTCCATGAGTTCAACGAAGAGCTTACCGGCCCCGAATTCCTCACCCGCTTCGCCAATCAGGTCAAGGAGAGAGGCATCGAGTATAAGCTTGGCTCCTATGTCTCCTCGATCACCCGCGATAAAGTCGTCACCTATTCCAATGAAGAAGATGGCGCCGTACAAATCCAGGCCAAAGCCATCATTGTGGCTGCTGGCTGCTATGAAAGAAATGCCGGCGCTATCGGCATTCCTGGCGACCGCGTCGCCGGCATCATCACCGCTGGCCAGGCGCAGCTATACCTAAACGAGTATGGCTATATGGTCGGCAAGAAGGTCTTTATCCTTGGCAGTGGCGACATCGGCCTCATCATGGCTAGACGCATGACCCTAGAAGGCGCGAAGGTGCTTGGCGTTGCCGAGCTTATGCCTTATTCCAACGGCTTAAACCGCAACATCCAGCAATGCCTTAAGGATTTCGATATCCCGCTCTACCTTAGCCATACCGTCTCCAAGACCATCGGCAAGGGCAAGCTCGAGGCCATCGAGATCAGCCAGGTCGATGAGAAGCTCCGCCCGATCCCGGGAACTGAGAAGCGCTTCGAATGCGATACCCTCCTCCTTTCCATCGGCCTTATTCCGAATAACGGCCTCCTCGATAACATCGGGGTCGCTCAGGGAAGAAGCAGAGGCTCTGCCGTCAATGAGCATCTAGAAACCGAAATCGATGGCATCTTCTCCTGCGGCAACGTCCTTCACGTCCATGACCTTGTTGACTGGGTCGTCAGCGAAGGCAAGGTCGCCGGCGAAGCCGCGGCCCTATACCTAGAGGGCAAGCTTAACCGTGGCTCTAAGAAGATTGTGACCGTCGCAGGCGATGGCGTTGGCTATGTCGTCCCAGCCGAAGTCGATCTTGAGGAAGCCCCTGAAAAGCTTCAGTTCAAATTCCGCTGCAGAAAGCCGACCAAAAACGTCTATATCACCTATTCGCTTAATGGCAACGTCATCAAACGCTTCTATAAGCAGACTATCATCCCCAGCGAGATGGAGATCGATCCGATCCCGAAGTCGCTATTGACCGAGGAGGGAACCCTAACCGTCTCCCTTACCCCGAAGGAGGTTAAATAATGCCTACCGAACTTACTTGCATCATCTGCCCAAATGGCTGCCACTTAACCGTTGACGATAACCTTAACGTCACCGGCAATAAGTGCCCCCGCGGCGTCGCTTATGGCAAGCAGGAGGTCACCGATCCCCGCCGCACCATCACGACCACGGTCAGAACCAATTCCAAGACCTTTGCCGTCTGCCCGGTCAAAACGCGCGAAGCCGTTGCCAAGAAGCTCATCTTCAAGGTCATGGAAGAGGCCAATAAGACCACCATCGCCGTCCCCGTCCACATCGGAGATGTCGTCGTTAAGGATATCGCCGGCAGCGGCACCGATTTGGTCGCCACCCGTGACATCGAAGAATAATTTCGATAATCTATAAGTTTTTGATGTAAATGCCTTAGGGCTTTGCTATCCGCGTGGTAACATATGTCCGAAAGGCATTTTCTGTTTTTTCGTCGTATGAGAGTTCTAATCGCCAGTGATACCCACGGTCGCCTGCAAGCCGTCAAAAAGCTTGAAAGGTGCATCATCTTGTTCAAGCCAGACAAGATCGTTCTTTTAGGCGACTATCTCTATAACGGCCCCCGCAATGGCGTCCCTGCCGACTATGACCCCATGGCCTGTTCCGTCATCCTCAACAAATTTGCCTCTAAAATCATCGGCGTTCGCGGAAATTGCGACTCCCGCATCGACGCAACCCTCCTTCATTTCCCCTTTGAAGACGCTAAAACGATTTATCTCAATGGCTACCGCTGCGACTTAATCCATGGCGACTTGCTGACCAGCGACCTCCTTCAGGTCCAACGCGGCGACATCCTTATGTTTGGCCATACCCACGTCTACATGCTCAAAAGAGAAGATGGAGTAGTCTATCTTAACCCTGGCTCCACAAGCTTCCCCAAAAACGGTAACCCGGCCACCTACGCCATCATGGAAGGGCTGCATCTAGAGATAAGAAAACTCGATGACGACTTGCCCGTGTCCTCGTTAGATTTAATCTAACCGCTTTCTTTCCCCTTTTTGACATAGCCTCTACTTTCTAAAAGAAAGTTGGGTATAATAGCCGCGTAAACCGTCTTTATATATGGTTATTTTCGCCCTAAAGGAGGGCAATTTATGAACGACAAAATTCGCATCGTCGGACTCGGCGGCCTTGACGAAGAAGGCAAATATTGCACCGTTGTGCAGGTTAATGACGACATTTTCGTCATCGAATGCGGCATTATGGATCCAGATAAGACCCTTCCTGGCGTCGACTACGTCATCCCGCGCTTTGATTGGCTGATTGAGCATAGAAAACAGGTGAAGGCCTATTTCCTTCCGCATGGGCACGATGATGTCATCGGCGCCTTGGCCTATGTCTATGAAGAGTGCCCAGCCCCGGTCTATGGCTCTTCCGTCACCCTGGAGATGCTAAAGATGTTCACCCGTCACGTCGACAAAGACCCGAGGATGTATGATCTCCACGTCGTCGAGCCGACCAGCACCTTTAAAGTCGCTGGACGCAACATCTCTTTCTTCCATACCGCTCACAACATCGCCGGCTCCTCTGGCATCGCCATCGAGACGAGCCTTGGCAATATCGTCTTCACCAGCGACTTCGTCATTGAGAATGCGGCAGTGCCAAGCTACTTAAACGACATGAACGCCATCGCCAGGATCGCGGAGAAACCGACCCTAGCTTTATTGCCGGAATCGATCTATGCCGCCCGTCCTGGCTACACCGCTCCGAAATATAAGCTCACCCCGCATATCGCCGAGACCTTCAAGAACGCCCCTGGCCGTATCTTCATCTCCCTTTTCTCCATTGACCTCTATAACGTCAACGAGGTTATCGATGCCGCCATCGCTTACCGCAAGAAGGTCGTTTTCTACGATGAATCCGTAGAAACCACCGTCAAGGCCCTCCAATCCGTCGGCGAGCTTACCATCCCCAGAGAAAACTTTGCTTCCCTTGATGACGTATTGCGTCTTCGCGACCAAGACACCGTCATCCTCATGATGGGATTCGGGGATCGCCTCTTCAGAAAGATCGCTCTCCTCGCCTCTGGACAAAACGAGGATAAGCGCATCAAACTCAAGGAAACCGATACCTTCATCATCGCTTCTATGAGCAACGACAACACCGAAATCGAATACACGGATGCCGCGGATGAGCTCTATAGAAGCGGCTGCCACGTCAACATCATCCCCAAGAAGCAGTTCGCGAGAATGCACGCTTCCGAAGAAGACCTCAAGATGATGGCCTCCCTCCTTAAGCCGAAGTACTACATCCCGGTGAAGGGCCTATACAAAGACCTCCTCGCCAACGCGATGCTCGCCCTTTCCATGGGCATCAACCTCAACCACAGCAACGTCTTCCTTCCGGGAAACGGCGACTCCGTCCTCATCGATGAGAAGGGTGCCCGCCTCTTCAACGAAGGCATCCCCCATGGCGACATCATGATCGATGGCCAGGGAGTGGGCGACGTTTCCAAGGTCGTTCTCGAAGATAGGACCAAGCTTCAGGAAGGCGTTGTCATCCTTGCCCTCACCGTCTCCAAGTCGAAGAAGAAGATCATCGCCGGGCCTGACGTCCAGATGAGAGGCTTCATCTTCGCCAAAGATGCCGAGATCGTCCTCCGCGACGTCAGCAAGATCTTCGTCACCACCGTCGAGGAATTCCTCAACAAGCCGATCTATAACTCCGATGAGATGAAGCAGAACGTCTATGAGAAGTGCCTGCGCGCCATTAGGCGCCAGACCGGCAAAGAGCCGATGGTGCTGCCGCTTATCATCGAGATTGAATAAGCGCCGCCAATAATCAAATAACCGCCTCATTCCTATTTAAGGAATGGGGTTTTTTATCTATAATGACTGCTGTATGCCAAACCCGCCAACCAATACCAAAAAAACCAAGGTCATCGGCCCTTCCCATATCCGCGTCGCGCTAGGCGTTCTATTGCTCGCCCTCGCCTTGCTTTTCTTGCTCTCTATCCCCACTAGGCTCTTCTATGGCTTAGCCTGGATCGTCGTCTTCCCCTTTGGCTTAGTCGGCTTCTACATGCTTGGCGGCCTCTTCATTGGCTTGGGCTTGCTGATTATCTTCACCAAGAAGGTTCCCCAAAAAGGGCGAATCCGCATCATCCTTGGCTATCTGCTAACGATGGTCACCCTCATGATGTTCGCCGCCCATTATGGCATTGGCGGCAATGAATCCTGGTCCACTCCCAGCCAGTTTAAGGACATCATGCTCAACCAGTGGCCTTCTTCCGCCGCCCGCTATAAGGATTGGAGGGTAGGGGGAGGAATCCTTTTCTGGTCGCTGGATGCCCTCCTTAATGACACCGCCGGCGCCTGGCTCATCATCCTTATTGGCTCCCTTCTTTCTATCGCTAGCTTCCTCACCCTTTTCTACCCCCTTATCGTCAAGTTGCTCAAGGCAATCCATGCGAGTGTGGTCCTAGCCAAAGCGGAAAGGGAAAAAGAGAAGGACATCCGCGAGAAAGAAGAAGCGCTTGCCCAGATGAAGAGGGAGAAGGAGGCCCAAGGCCAATTCACCCCCTCCGAGACCGATGATTCCTTCTTCCGCTCCCCCGCTATCGAAGCCCAAAAGCCAGCAGAAGAAGCTTCGCCTATTTCTCCATTCGCCTCTTCTCCGCTAGACGCTTTTAACTTCACACCTGCCGGGGATTTCGACTTGCCTTCCCGCAGCGCTTTGCGCAATGCCTCCCCCAGCAATAGCGCCGATGTCTCTGTTGGCCCGCGCGAAATCAAAGCCGAGCCTATTTCCAATTCTGGTCCTATCCGCCTTTCTGGCCTTCAGGAGGCAATCTTTAACCCGACTCCCGTCGAGCCCGCCCCGATGGTCAGCGAAGCTTTGGAAAAGAGTTCGCCCAAAGAGAACCCTGCCCCTGCCTCTCAGGCATCGATTGCCGATGTTTCCTTGAATAACGAAGTATCGACGCCAGATTATGCGCCTAGGCTTGACGAAGAAGAGGAGGCGACTACCGCCGCTCCGCTTCCTTCTATTGCCCCATCTCCCGCCTATCAATCCCCTGCCGCCACCGCGGTTAGGGAAGCCCCGATGCCCGCCTCTTTTAACGATGATTCCTTGTTCAGCGCTTTTGCGCCGCGGCTAGAGGAGAAGCAGGAAGCCCTTGTCTCCCCGCTTCCCTCTCTTTCCACCCCGATTGAAGATAGAAACGCCACTTCTCCCGCTTGCCAAGCTCCCACCCCGACTCCATCTACAGCCCCATCTCCTGTCTATGAAGCGCCCGCTGCAGAACCGGCCCCTGCCCCCGTTTACGAGGCCCCTGCCCACGTTAATGAAAGCCCCTCCCCTGCCCCGGTTACGCCTCAACCCGTTATTGCCTCTTCTCCCGCCTCGGCTGCTTCGAATCCTTTGCCCGCGGCATCTGCCCCTGCCCCAGCAAAAGAAGAAGGGCCTGCCTCCGAATTCGGCTTCCCTGAAGAATACCGTCAAAAACCTGCCTGGGTCCCACCCGATGGCGTTAATCAGCCCCTTGCTACCCCGCTTCCTCCCTATGAGGCCCCTGACCCTGAGCTATTGAAGGTCTATGCCGATGAGGGAGACGTCAATGCGATGGAAGAAGAATGCGCGATGCGCACCGCCCAGATCAATGAAACCCTCAATAACCTTCACGCCGGCGCCCAGGTCGTTTCCCATACGATCGGCCCTTCCGTCACCCGTTATGACATCCGCACCGATAGCAATGTCTCCGTCTCTTCCTTGTCTCGTTACATCACCGACCTTTCCGTTAGGCTAGGCGGCGTCGCCGCTAGATTTAGCGAAGTCGTCGAAGGCAAAGACACCTCTGCCCTAGAAATCGTTAACTCCAAGAAGAGGATTGTCCCCTTCTCCGAGGTTTATGGCGGCCTTCGCGATCCGGCCAAGCACCCGCTAGACATCCCCTTCGGCGTCAACATCGAAGGCAAGGTCATCTGCGCCGACCTCGCCGATTTCCCGCATATGCTCGTCGCTGGCACCACCGGTTCTGGCAAATCCATCTTCATCCACGGCATCATCATGTCGCTTATCATGCGTAACCGCCCTGAGGACCTAAAGGTCGTCATGGTCGACCCCAAGCGCGTCGAATTCGCGAAGTACCACGATATCGGACACCTTCTCTGCCCGATCATCAAAGAGCCTAGCCACGCTAAAATCGCGCTTAAGAAGCTCTGCGAGGAGATGGACCGCCGCTATGGCCTATTCGAGAGCGCCTATGTCTCCAACATCACCGAGTTCAATAACGACTATTGCCCGGCCAACAACAGGGCCAAGCTCCCCTATATCGTCTTGTTCGTCGATGAATACGCCGACCTCGTCGACCAGGCCAAGGAAGTCCAGGACTATGTCCTTCGCATCGCGCAGAAAGCCCGTGCCTGCGGCATCCACATGGTCATCGCCACCCAGCGCCCTGACGTCAAGGTCATCACCGGCACCATCAAGTCCAACCTTCCTACCCGCGTCGCGTTAACCGTCGCTTCCGCCGTCGACTCCATGACCATCATCAACCAAGCCGGCGCCGAAGAGCTCGCTGGGCATGGTGACATGCTCATCGATTGCGGCAAAGTCTCCCGCAACTTGGTCCGCTGCCAAGGCTGCATGGTCGATAACCGCGAGATACTAAACGTCACTAACCACATCAGGGAACAGCAGAAGGTCGTCTATGACCCCGCCTTCCTTGACCTAGAAGACCATGAAGCTGAGCAGAAGGCAGCAGCAGAAGCAGCCTCTGCCAACGCCCCAAGCTTCCAGGAGCTTCGCGCCTCCTCTAACGAAGAGCGCTACCAGCAGATCAAGCGCGCCATCATGGCCGAGGATTCCACTAGCGTCTCCAAGATCCAGCATCAGTTCGGCGTCGGCTACCCCCGCGCCGCCGAAATCTTCAAGCGTCTTCAGGAGGAAGGCATCGTCGCCCCGAAATCCGGAGCTCCCAACAGCTCCAAGGGCTGTGAGGTCCTCGTCCATGATCCTGATGCCCTAAACTCGATGGGGGCCGACTAAATGGAAAGCGATATCGAAAAAAGCTATCAGTCCGTCCGAAATAGCCTCAAGAAGGGGGGGAGCATCTCCGAGAGCGATATTCAGCGGAACTTTAGCGTTACTCTACTCACCGCCACCAAGATCTTAAAGGCCCTGCAAGAGGAGGGCTATGTCTCTAAATCCTTCCTAGAAGGAGAGGGGCATAGGTATGAAGTGCTTCGCGATGGCAAAAAGCAGAACGGGCTAGCAATCCCAAGCAATAAAGTGGGATGCGATGTGGTTTTTATCCCTCGCGTTAAGGCAGAAGAAGGCTTTGCCGCCCACATCCTTTCCCCTAGGGAAATGGAGATTTACCATTCCAAAAACAACAAGGCTGAATTCTTGGCGGGACGCTTCGCCGCCAAGGAATCCTTCATGAAAGCGGTCGGGACCGGCATGGTCGGAATCGCTTTTCGTGAAATAGAAGTTCTTTACCATGAAGGTGGAGAACCCTATATTCTCTACAAGGGCCGCGAATACCCCACTTCCATCAGCCATGATGGAGACTATGCCTTCGCGGTTACGGTGCTGCTATGAAAGACTCTTACCTAAGCGCAAAGCTTGTCAAAGAAGACACCATCCGACTAGTCGTTTTCTCTTCGCTTCCCTGGAGCAAAATTGAGCCCTGGCTCGTCGTCGATGGCGTCAAAACCAAAATTCTCCATCCTTTCAAGATGAGCTCTATGCCCTCCTTGGCGATGATCGATTACAAACTCGATAAGCCGCTAGAGCTTGGCCATTCCTATAACCTCGAGATCTATGGCAGAGGCTGCCTCGGAGTCGACGTCTCCGAAGCCACGACTTTCCCGGGCTTTGACGAGAAGTACTATTATGATGGCGACGATTTGGGCGCTACCTATTCCAAAGAGCAGACCACCTTCGCCCTTTGGGCGCCGCTAGCTAGCCGCGTGCAGCTAGCCTACCGCGACCACAAAGGCGACCATTTTAGCTACGTCACCATGGACCGCACCGATAAGGGCGTCTATCGCGCAACGCTAAAAGGCGATCACGAAAACGCAGCCTACGTGTATTGGGTTTATAACTCCGAAACCGTCGCTTTATGCACTGACCCCTACGCCAAGGGCAGCACCCAGAATGGCGAGCAGTCCGTCGTCATCAACTTCAAGCGCCTTGAGGGCATCGACCTCCATAAAGAGGCCCTTCCCGTTTTGAATCAGGCGACCGATGCCATCATCTATGAAGCCCATGTCCGCGACATGACCATCGACGAATCCACCGATATCGTCCATAAAGGCACCTTCGCTGGCTTAGCCGAAAAAGGCAGAAAGACCCTTAAAGGCAACCCCGCTGGCTTCGACTACATCAAATCCCTCGGCATCACCCATCTTCAGCTTCTCCCAATCTACGATTATCGCACCGTAGATGAGAAAAACCCCGATGCCTCCTATAACTGGGGCTATGACCCCTGGCAGTATTTCGTGCCAGAAGGATCCTATGCCTCCGTTTTGGATGATCCCCTCTCCCGCATCGTCGACCTAAAGAAAATGGTCGCCGCTTACCATGAAGAAGGCATCCGCATCGTCATGGATGTCGTCTTTAACCACGTCTATGAATACGAGGGCAGCGTCTTTGAGCGCGTCGTCCCGAATTATTATTTCCGCCATCGCCATAATGGCACGATGGCCAATACCTCTGGCTGCGGCAATGATTTAGCCTCCGAGCGGCCGATGGTCAGGAAGCTGATCGTCGACGCCTGTCAATTCTGGGCGAAGACCTATGGCATCGATGGCTTCCGCTTCGACCTCATGGGCATCATCGATGTGAAGACACTTACGCAGATTAAGGACAAGGTCCGCGCCATCGATAAATCCTTCATCCTCTATGGCGAAGGCTGGAATATGGGCGGCGAGGTCAAAGAGCCGCTAGGCCATATGGGCAATTACAAATTGCTCCCTGACTTTGGCTTTTTCAACGACCATTACCGGGAGACCGCGAAGAATTACTTCACCGAGGACTATAGCCAGATGCAGCCGTTTAAGCATGCTTATGCCAGCTCTTCCGTCAACTTCATCGAAGGCGCGAAGTTCCTTAACGCGAACCAATCCATCAACTATGTGGAATGCCATGATAACGCGACCTTCTTCGATTTCGTCTCTAAGCGAAGAAGCGACCTTCCCTTAAAGGATAGGCTAGATATCGTCAAGCTCGCCAACGCGTCCATCCTTCTAAGCTTCGGCGTCCCCTTCATCCATGCGGGGCAGGAGATCGGCGCGACCAAATATGGCGAAGAGAACACCTATAACAAAGGCGACCATTACAACAAATTCTCCTATAAGCTGCTCGATGAGCGCATCGACATGGTCAATTACTTCAGGGACTATGCCCACTTTAGAAAGGGGCTAGGCGCCCTTCATCTTTACGATCCCCGCGCCATCGACGAATCCGTCGATATCCGCGACGTCGGCACCTGCATCCGCGTGAGTTTCCTCAATAAGGATGTTATCGCCCCCAGAAGAGACCTTCAATTCTTCATTAACCCTAGCCACGCCACCTATAAGTACGTGATGGATTCTCCTTACGAGGTCATATTGGACAAAAACGGCGCCTCCTCTAAGGAAGAGGCCTCAGGCGTGGTGGAGATACCGCCGGTAAGCGTTCTCGTCATCGAAGGCAAATAAACCATGAAAGCAGTACTGAAATACATCCGTCTAGGCTTGAGTGTCGGCGTAGCCATCGTCTTTGCATGGGCTAGCTTTTTGGTGCGCTATTCCTCTCACCCGGAGAGGTATCCTCTTGAGGTGCGCTACGCCAAGCTTCGCAAGCTCTCCATCCGCGTGCTCAAAGGCATGAGGATGGACCTTCATATCCATGGCCTAGAGAAGCTAAAGGAAGCCACTAGGGATGAGCATGGCACGTTGATCGTCGCCAACCATATCTCCGTCCTCGATATGCTTCTTCTTATCGAGTGCTCCCCCAAGCCCATCATCTTCGTCGCGAAGAAGGAGATCTTGAAGCTGCCCTTCGCTGGGCGCGCCGTCAAATCGATCGATGGCTTGTTCTTGGATAGGGAAGACCCCCGTCAGGCGATTAAGCTATTTGGCATCGCCGCCAAGCACGTCAGTAACGGCGGGCTTGTCGCCATCTATCCAGAAGGCACCCGCAATAAGGATCCCAATAACACCCCTGTTGCCTCTTTCCATCCAGGCTCCTTCAAAATCGCCACTAGAGGAAAGGGGAATATCCTCGTCGCCGCCGGATTTGGCGAGCACTATCCTCTTGATAAGACTCGCCTAGATAGAAGCACCCTCTGCAACTTCGACTTCGTCAAGATGATCAAAGAGGAAGAAGTGGCAAGCATGAAAACCACCGAGCTAGCCGAGATTTGTCACTCTGCCTGCGCTGCCCGCGTCGAAGAGCTAAAACCATTAGATAAAGCCTATTTTGAGGAAAGAAAAGATAGGCATCGCGCGAAAAAATGGTGGAAGGACAAAGACTTCCCCATCGATATCAAGAACCTATGAGGAACGATAGCCAGATAGAAAAGACCCCGCTTCAAAGAAGCATTGGGCTAAGCCGCACCGCCTCCACGTCTTTGATCATCCTTGGGCTCGTCTCTTTTGGTAGCCTCATTTATTGTCTATTTCAAGCAAAGCCAAAAGAAGCGGATGCCCTCTCTTTCTTCTTGCCCTATGCCATCCCCTTTGGTTGCTTGACGCTTATTTCGATGTTCCTGGGAACTCTTTGCATCACGCAATCTGATAGGCCTTGGGCAAGGAAAGCCGCCTGCATCGGCTCCATGATCGTCGGCACCCTCTACGCGGGAACTTGCTTCGTCTATGCTTGGCCGCTAGGGAACCTAGAGATGAGCATATCTATTGCCGTTATCGCCTTATGCGTGATCTTTATCGGCTATCTTAGTTTGGCCGCAACGAAAGAAGAGACGCCGGAGTGATCCTTGGCCTATTTCCCTAATATCGATATTAGTAACGATGCCTTAGCCCTTTGGGGAAATGGTTTTTCGCTATCCCTTTGACAATCTTCACAAAGCCTAGGTTTAAGGCGTTATAGCTAACGACCTGGAATCCGTCTTTGCCGCTTAAGGGGAAAGCCTCGCCTATTAAATATTTCTTTGCCTGTTCCTTGGTTAAAGGGATGGAGATAGAAGAAGGGAGATAATGGCTTAAGGCAAACTCGGGCACACCGGCCTTGTCTTTGACGTTGAGTAGTGCCACCCCATAACGCAGAACCGAAAGCTTGCCGCAATCGAAGTAGCAAGGAAGGGAATATAGGATATCGCCGCGAAGGCAGGTATAGCGATCTTCTAGGTTCCAATTCTTTAGGAAATCCAGATGCTTTTTTACCTCTGGGTTGCTCTTTCTTTCGTTATGGCTAGGAACCTCTTCCTCGCCATCTTTATCGAAGATGATGAGGAATTGCCCTTCTCCTTCAAAGCGAGACGGGAAAAAGTGAATTCCTTCTGGGCAACTTTCCGACTTATAGAAGGAGGGGTGATCGATTAATCGCCGCGGCTTGATATCAGGATGCTTTGCCAAAAACGCCTTCACGACCCCCTCATTTTCTTCGTAGGAGAAGGAACAGGTGGAGTAGGCGATGGCTCCGCCTTTTCTAACTAGGATATAGGCCTCTTCTAGTAGCTTTAGCTGTAGCGCGGCGCAGGAATTGACCTTCTCTAGCGTCCAATCCTCTTTGGCAAGAGAGTTTTTGCGGAACATCGCCGAACCGCTGCAGGGAGCGTCAAGGATGACTTTATCGAAACTATGAGGATAAGCCTCGCTAAGGCTAGCGGGAGGGACGCTACTGACGATGACGTTGCCTAAGCCTAGACGCTCGATGTTGCTGGAAAGCTCTTTGGCGCGAGGATAGGAGATGTCATTGGAAACTACGAGGCCGCTGCCTTGCAAAGCAAGCGCGGCATCGATGGTTTTGCCGCCAGGCGCCGCGCAAAGGTCTATGATCCTATCGCCTCTATTCGGATTAAGGAAATAAACCGGCATCATCGAAGAGGGATCTTGGATATAGATGCCACCTGCGCTATGGAGGATCGACTTGCCAAGGTCATATTCCTCTTTGCTATAGATAAAGGCCCCTTTGACGAAAGGATGCGCTTTGACGTTTGGATATTGCTTCAAGAAGTCTTCGATGCTGATTTTGCTTTGATTCAAATAGCAGCAATGAACGACTTTATCTTCCTCAATCGAGCGCAGCAAAGACTCCCTTTCTGAGGTAGGTAGGTATTTCAAAGTCTCTTCCAAGCCGAAATTCATAGTCGTATTATAAATAGTTAAACCTTTTGGGTTAAGGATTTGATAGGATTATAGCTATGAGAATGGTAGATATCATCGAGAAGAAACGCGATGGGTTCGCTCTGACCAAACAAGAGATTCA
The DNA here is from genome assembly GCA_902803375.1 of uncultured Erysipelotrichaceae bacterium. GTDB lineage: Bacteria > Bacillota_I > Bacilli_A > RFN20 > CAG-826 > Alloenteromonas. Next base: position 17,017 of record CADCPN010000025.1, read on the forward strand.
TTTCTTTATCGAAGGCTATGTCAAAGGCGACATCCCTGACTATCAGGCAAGTGCTTTGGCAATGGCCATCGTCTTTAGAGGCATGAATGACGAGGAAATCGCCTGCCTTACCGACGAAATGATGCATTCGGGAGACACGATTGACCTTTCTAGCATCAAAGGCGTTAAAGTCGACAAGCACTCCACTGGCGGGGTAGGGGATAAGACCTCCCTCGCCCTTGGGCCTCTAGTTGCCGCATGCGGGGCAAAGCTAGCCAAGATGAGCGGCAGGGGGCTTGGCCACACCGGCGGCACCCTCGATAAGATGGAGTCTATCCCCGGCATGCGCATCAACCTCACCGAAGAGGAGTTCATCGCTCAGGTAAATAGAATCGGCATCGCCATCATCGGCCAGACCGGGCAAATCGTCCCGGCCGATAAGAAGCTATATGCCCTCCGCGATGTCACCGGCACCGTCGAATCGATCCCGCTCATCGCCTCTTCCATCATGTCCAAGAAGCTCGCTTCTGGCTCTGATTGCATCCTTCTTGACGTCAAATTCGGCAGCGGCGCCTTCATGAAGACCCTAGAAAAGGCGAAAGAGCTCGCTTCGACGATGGTCCGCATCGGCAAAGCCCTTGGCAGAGATACCCGCGCCATCCTTACCGATATGGACGAGCCGCTAGGTTTGGCCGTTGGCAACAACCTCGAGGTCAAAGAAGCCATCGCCACCTTAAAAGGAGAGGGCCCGCGCGACTTCGTCGAGCTTGTCACCAATGCCGGCGCCATCATGTTGGAGCAGGCCCATATCGCCTCTTCCTATGAAGATGGCCAGGCGAGGATCACCGCCGCCATCAAAGATGGAAGCGGTCTAAGAAAGCTTAAGGAATTCGTCTCCGCCCAGGGCGGCGATGCTTCCTATATCGAGCACCCGGAGAAATTCCCGGTCGCTTCCAAGATCATCCCGGTCTACTCCGAGAAGGAAGGCTATGTCAGGCGCATCGACTCCCTTGCTATCGGCGTCTCCTCCATGAGGCTTGGCGGCGGAAGGGCCACCATGGATGACGTCATCGATATGAGCGCTGGCATCATCCTCAACAAGAAAGTTGGCGATAAGGTTGGCAAAGGCGAGCTCCTTGCCACCGCCTATACCAACAAAGACGACTATGAAGATGTCATAAAAGACATCCATGACGCTTTCGAGCTGGAGCAAAGCGAAGTGGTTGTCCATCCCATCGTGCACGCGTATATTCATTAACGCGAATTATGAGAGTAGTACTTCAGATTTCAAAACAAGCATCCGTGACCCTTAACGGGGAGACTATCGCCTCCATCGATAAGGGCTACGTTCTCCTTGTCGGCATGACTTCAGGCGATGACCAAGAACTCGCCAGGAAGATGGTCGACAAGATCTTGAAGCTGCGCATTTTCCCTGACGGTAACGGCAAGGCTAACCTTAGCCTATCCGCGGTTAAAGGAAATATCCTAGCCGTGTCTCAATTTACGCTTTATGGCTCTGCAAAAGAGGGCAATCGCCCATCTTTTGTTAACGCCATGAAAGCGGAGCAGGCCAGGGAGCTATTTGGCTATTTCTGCGAGTATATGAAGACGCAGCTGCCGTCGATGCAGCATAACGTCTTCCAGACCGATTGCCAGGTCCATATCATCAATGATGGCCCGTTTACCCTCATCCTCGACTCTAAGGAGCTTTTCGGAAGATGAGAAAGAAAGTATTGGTTGGCCTTAGCGGCGGCGTCGATTCCGCCGTTGCGGCCTACTTGCTAATCAAGCAAGGATATGACGTCACCGGTGGCTTCATGCGCAACTGGGATAGCCTCGCCAATGGCGACTACCTTGGAAACCCAACCATCAACGATGCGCAGTGCCCGCAGGAAAAAGACTATGCCGACGCGATGGCGGTCGCCAAAAAACTCGGCATTCCGCTACTGCGCTGCGACTTCGTCAAGGAGTACTGGGACCACGTTTTCAGCTATTTCCTAGATGAGTATAAACACGGCCGCACCCCGAACCCGGATGTTTTCTGCAACAAATACATTAAGTTCGATAGCTTCTTGAAATTCGCAAAGGAAAAAGGCTTCGACTACATCGGCATGGGCCATTACGCCAAGCGCATTGATGAAGGTGGCATCGCCTATCTTTATAAGGCCGCTGACAAGAACAAGGACCAAAGCTATTTCCTCTCGCAGATCAACGAGGAGCAGATCGCCTCTTGCCTCTTTCCCCTCTCTGATATCAAGAAGCCCGAAGTCAGAAAAATCGCCCATGAGCTTGACCTAGAGTCGGTCATGGACAAAAAAGACTCCACTGGCGTCTGCTTCATCGGCGAACGCAATTTCCGCGAGTTCTTGAAGAATTACTTCCCGGCCACCAAAGGCGATATCGTCGAAGGAAGCACCGGCAAAGTCGTCGGGACGCATTGCGGGGTCCTCTATTACACCTTAGGCCAGCGCAAAGGCTTAGGCATCGGCGGCATCAAAGGCGAAGAGAGTGAGGGCGGATTCTTCGTCTACAAGAAAGACGTGAAGAAGAACATTCTCTACGTCGCCCACCCCAAAGATGACTACCTCCTGCAATCCGATCGATGCCTCGTTAGCGACATCAACTGGATTGGGCCAAAGCCCGAAGGGAAGATTGAGGTCGGCGTGAAATTCCGTTACCGTCAACCCGATCAGCCCGCTTCCCTCCACTTCGAAGGCGATAACGTCGTCCTCGAATACAAAGACCATCCGGTCAAAGCCGTCACCCCCGGTCAGATCGCCGTGTTCTATCTCGGCGAAAGAATGCTTGGCGGAGGCAAGATTGAATCCGTTTACCGCAATGGTGAGAGAGTGGACCTCTAAAGGGGTTCGCTTTTTCTTTTCGCTTCGTTTTTCTTCTTCGTGCAGGCGCGAGGGTTACTAGGAAACGGAAGAAGCCACCTAGAAACGGCAAGGATAACTCGATTAGAGCCTTAGGCAAAGCGGGTTTTTCCTTTAGAATAAAGCCATGGTCAAACCTCTTTGCAAAGACACCAACTTCCTTTCCAAGAAATCTCTTCCCGCAGGGAAAGGGGATGCCTATGTTGGAGAAGACCTTTTGGATACCCTCTCTTTCCATAAAGGCAGATGCGTCGGGATGGCCGCGAACATGATCGGGGTCAACAAAAGGATCATCGCCATCGATATGGGCTTTGCCAATGTCTTGATGTTCAACCCTCGCATACTCTCCAAGAAGAAGGAGTATCTAACCAAGGAAGGCTGCCTTTCCTTGGAAGGAGAAAGACCCTGCAGGAGATATCAGGAGATCGAAGTCGAATACATGGATGCTTCCTTCGCCAAAAAGAAAGGGAGGTACTCTGGCTTCATCGCTGAAATCATAGAGCACGAAGTCGACCATCTAGACGGCATAATCATTTAAAGGAATCGAGGGAAGCGCGTTTCCTTCGATTTTGCTTTTTGGAAGGGAAGCGGTAAGGTTAAAATTAGCTATGCAACAAAGTAAAAGAAGCCTGATTCTAGGCGTAACCTTCTTCCTTGGCGTCCTTTCTTTAGGCGCAGTTCTTAGTAGTGAAGGCATGGGGAGTCTCCCCCTTGCAACCTTCGATAAGACGCAGGTATGCGGGGGCATGGAATTCGGCCGCACGCATTACGGTTCTACGGGCGCCTATAACAAGGATAGCTATTACACCGTGGATGCATCCTCTTCCTATGAGGGGGCATTTTCCGTCTCTATCGATGCCGAGAATAGCTCTAAATACTTTGGCGATGAGAGCTCGGCGATAAAATTAGGAATCGGCGATACCCCAGGCAAAATCAAGTTTGATCTATCTGCGCCAAGGCTAATCGATCATTGCGTATTGACGGCCTCTGCCTGGTATAGCGCCAAAAATACGAGCCTAACGACGGGCTTTAAGGTGACTTTGTTAGATGGGGAAGGCTCCCCCATTGGTGAATGGGCCCATGAAGCGATTGACTCGGTGGCGGATCTATCTTCTTGCCCAACTTATGATTCCGGCGAGTCGTTTACGGGAATAACGACAAAAGCCGCTTCTTTTGTCATTGAGACGGTTAAGGGGTATGACTACCGCTTAAGCGTTGCCCATATTTCCTTCCGCTTCGAGGCCGATCCCAAAGAATCGCCTACCTATAGCAGCGAGGAATCATATTCCTGTAGCGGACTTGACGTTGATCCCATCTCCTTCCATTTCCTAGAGCTAGGCAATGCCCAGACGGGGGACTCCACCTTCATTAAAGCAGGCGATAAAGACATCCTTATCGATGCCGGCAGCAATTATGGAAGCTCTGCCGCGATCAAAGCCGCCATCGATAATTACTGCACCGATGGCAAGCTGGAGCTCGTCATCGCCACCCATGCCCATATGGACCACATCTCTGGCTTCACCCACAATAACGCGAAAGCCTCTGATGGCGAGGGCACCGCCGGCATCTTCTATCAATACAAGATCGGCCAAATTATCGATTTCGCCGGTTACGCCTCCACTTCGAGAGTCGTTGACTATTATCTTACTGCCAGGGACTTTGCGGTGAGAAGCGGGGCGATCCATTACACGGCCAAAGAATGCTTTGACGCCAATAGCAAAGGAGAGCTTGGGGAGGCGCATCGCGTCTATAGCCTCGGCAAAGGATTAAGCATGGAGATTCTCCATACGGAGTTCTATGACAAAAAGTCCGATGACGAGAACGATAACTCCGTTTGCGTCTTGTTCCGCCAGGGCAAGAATTCTTTCCTCTTCACCGGCGACCTTGAGCTCGATGGCGAAGAATCCCTCATGCAGCTAAACGCCCTCCCGAAAGTTGAACTCTTCAAGGGC
>CADCPN010000026.1 GCA_902803375.1 uncultured Erysipelotrichaceae bacterium
ATAAAAACAAAAACGACTAATCGTCGTCTCTTTTTGCTATGCGAATAATCGCGTTACAAAATTCCCGTTGCAATACTTATCCAATCTGCGTGGATAAGAAAATCGCACACCTGAAAAAGCACTTCTCCTTCAAGGAGGAAGAGCTTATCGAAGTGAGAAAGATGTATGCCCTGCAATACTTCGATCCCACGGATTTCGGCGTGAGGAAAGTCTACGAAATCAGCTCTTCCCTATGCGATGAGTTCAATAGCCTTTTCGTGGAAGTCGCAAACGGAAGCAAGAAGGCCAAAAAACGTCAGAAGAAGATTCTGGACCTTCTTTTCATCGGGCACGGCTTCATCCCCGAAGTCAGAAGAAGGCTATCCGCGGTCATCGGCCTCGCCGAGCTTACCAGCAATAACTTCGTCAACGTCGGCGCAACCTTCTCCCCATATTCCCTAGTCATCCTGCAGTCCTTCGTCCAATTCGGAGCCGACGTCAGCGTCGGATTGTCCTCCCCCATCGAGAAAGATGGCAAAAGAAGGCTCGGCAAGCTTATCGTCAAAGCCCATTGCTGGCTTTGCTCGAAAGCGCATGCAGACCTTGAGGGGGAAATCGGAATGGGTTCCGTCCTTGCCGCTGGGGCAACCTTAAAAGAAAGCGCGCCTGACAATTCCCTTTTGCTAGGCAACCCCGCATCCGTGAAGAGGCATATCGAAGAAAATGAAGTTTTCGGCGGTGCTATCGAAAACATCGATCCTGCAAGAGTCGCCATGGTGATGGAGACCTGGAAAAAGATGGGGTATTCCATCTCCAAAAAGACGGCAGAGAAGATTCTTTCTGGCGAAGTCTTCTCCACGTTAAATCCATCCTTGGGGCTGCTTTATCTTAAGACGCATATGCTTTGTGAGAAGTTGGATTCTCCTTCGTTAAGCATAGAAGAAAGGGAAACGGTACTCGATTTGCTCTTCCCAAGCCATGGCAAGAACTTCAAAGTCGGCAAAGGGCTGTTCCTAGATTTAGCCGGAACCGTCAGCGTCGGGGATGACGTAAGCATCGAAGATAATGTCACTATCGGCGGAAGGGTTACCCTTGAGGATAAGGTCACCCTAGAAGAAGGAAGCTGCATCTTCTCCAGCAATCACCCTCTTTGCTATAAAAGCAGAAGGCCGCGCTTCTCCTTTGCCAAAGGCCTCCATATCGATGTGAGGCTTGAGAAGAACGTCGTGAAAAATGGCGTCCATCTAGGCAAGGGATCGATGCTTGCCCCTAAGGCAAGTATTAGTCGCGACGTGAAAGCGAATACGCTCGCGCTAGGCGATGGCAAATACATCGAAATGTAAAGACCCACGCGGCTAGGTCGCGTGGGTCTTTTCGATTGTTTATTTGCCGAAATCAGATTCAAGCTTTTCCTTCACCTGATCGCAGATGGGGAGAAGCTTGCAGGATTTGCAATCATAATCCTCGTCATGGAGAAGGTGATCTAAGGCTTTGGTGATGTTCTCTTCTTCCTCGATAAGGGAAGAAAGAGAAGCGTAGTCGAAGCCTTCTTGGGTAATAAAGATAACCTTGGCTTCCTCTACAAAGGGAAGGGCTAGGTACTTCTCCAATAACGCATAGCCGACATGGGCAAGGCTTAGGCCTTTTTTCTTCGCGTCTATGCTTACGCGGATCTCCTCTTTCCCCTGTAAGGGAGAGAGGCGGATCGCATAGCCTTGGCCATTGAGTTTATATCTGGCGGAGTCAACGCGGCGAAGCCCCTGGAAAAGGCTCTCTTTGGAGGGGAAAGAGCCTTCTTTGATCTTGATGAGGACAAGCTTGGCGTAGCTAGCTTCCCCTTTTAGCTCTGGGATATCCCTTCCCAATAGATACACGCCTGAGCTATTTAGCAAAGGTGAGTCATAGGAAGAGAAGAGTCCGGCAAGGCTAGGATTGCCTTTTCCGCCGAGATAGACGGCGGTCATGTCGTCGAAGATCATCTCATAGGAGGAAGAAGAGGGCCAGGCATTAGCAGGCTTCTCCATAAGGCTTAGGTCAGCCTTTTGGAGCAAGGAGAAAAGCTTAGCGAAGCAGGAGACGAAGTAATCCATAAGAAGACTAGATGCTCTTCTTACGCTTCTTCTCTAGACGATCGTAATGACTCTGAAGTGCCTTCTGCAAAAGGGCGAGGGCCTTCATATCGATATTGAAGAAATAGACGAGGAAGAGCAGGGCGAATAAGGCGATAAAGGCGCCGACGACGGTTAGGACGATAGAGCCCCATAGCGGAAGCCCTAGGGTCAGAAACCACGTCCAGGAGAGGACGATGAGGGCGGTACCCATTACTTATCTCCTTCGGCGAGGCCTTTTTGCCTTGCGTATTCGGCAGCGCCAAGGGCGCCCATAAGCTGCGGGTCGATCGAGAGGTCGATGACCTTGAGGTGAAGAACCTTTTCGATCGCGGCTTTTAGACCTGCGTTTTTGGCGCAGCCACCGGTGAGGGTGATGTTGTCGACGGCGCCGGCTTTCTTTGCCATGACGAAGCAGCGCTTGGCGACGGAGAATTCAATGCCGGCGGCGATCTCTTCCATCGGCTTGCCTTCGCCAACGAGAGAGATGACTTCCGATTCGGCGAAGACGGTGCACTGGGCGGTTATGGGGATGATGTTCTTAGCCTTAAGAGAAAGGTTAGAGAAGGTGTCGAGATCGGTCTCAAATGCGCGGGCCATGGCCTCAAAGAAGCGTCCGGTGCCAGCTGCGCACTTGTCGTTCATCGCGAAGTTAAGGACGGTGCCGTCTTTATCCACGGCGATGCCTTTGACGTCCTGTCCGCCGATATCGATGATGGCCTTGACGCTAGGATCGGTAACGTGAACGCCCATGGCGTGGCAGGAGATTTCAGAGATGTTCTCATCGGCGAAGGGGACCTTGTTGCGGCCATAGCCGGTGCCGATAAGGTAGGATAGGTTCTTCGGGTCACCCTGAAGCTCAGGGACCTTGGTGACGGCCTGCTCTAGGCCATCTTGGCAGGAAAGCACGGAGTTGATGCGGGACCTTAGGGTCACATCGGAGACCATCTTTCCAGTTTCATCGAGGATGACGACTTTGGTGTAAGTCGATCCGGAATCGCAACCACCGAAATATTTCATAATTGTCTTTTCTCCTTAATTACCAAGCATTGGTATCGTCGATGACCTCAAGGGAGGGGTCGACCGGCTCTTCGCGCATGATGGAGCGCATATAGCGATTGATGTCGTCGCGGAGGTTCTGTCTCGGGACGATGCGCGGATCCATGAGGTCGTGGTTTACCCAGACAAGTTTCACGCCTTTTTCCCTGGCGCGCTGCTCGAACATGCCGTGCATGCCATCAAGGGCTTTGCAGGAAATGTGCTCCCAGAGGATGACCATATCGCAGTTGTAATAATCCACGAACTTGAACATGTCATCGAGCAATACCTCGTAGCCGCCATGGGTGCGGTTACGCATGATCATCTCCTGATAGATCTTAGCTAGGTCATACATGGCTTGCTCCTTATCGGTCTCGGAGTATTGTCCAAGATAGACGCAGGAGAGCATATCGACGAGCGGTAAGATGCCCCAGCAGTTCTGCAGCCAAGGCAAGAAATCGGTATAGTACTGAGCCTGAACGCCCCAGATGAGGGCACGGTGCCTGTATTCTTTGCAGACGAGCTCTTTGTTCTCGTAGGCTTTTCTGGCGAGCTTCGTGATCTTTCTATCCACATCGACGAAGGCCTGAGCGCGTCCAGCGACGGCCATATAGGCGGTCTCGCCATAGAGGGTGAGGTTGGCGTCGATGACCTGCGGGTACATGGTTCTGGAGATTTCCATCCATTCCTTGCGGAGGCGATTCTCTTCGTTGAAGCGCTTCATGCAGGCGAAATAGTAATCCCAGTCCCACTTCTCACCGGTCTTCTCTTCGATGAACTTGATGGCGTTCCTGTTTTCCTGAGCGGCGTATTCCTGAACGCCTTTCTCGGTATGGCGGAGCGGAGCGGCGATCTGGAAGGTCGGGATGCCTAGGCCCTCATAGCGCTTATCCATGATGGTGTTGCCCATAAGGGAGCCATCGCAGGTGGTGTTGCAGGAGATGGCGCAGCAGCCGTAGATCGGGAAGTCATCATCGATGACGACGCCAGCTTCGGCGGCAGGCATTGGGCAGACGTCGCCAGGGACGCCCATCTCTTGGATGACATCGAGGTAATGGGTGACGCCGGCGCCATTAAGAAGGACGTTGGCGTAGACGGCGGCAGTCTCCCAGGAGACGGCTTTGAGATTGGGGAAGCCGCACATGATAGCGAACATCTCATTCTCGTCGAGGATGACGCATTTCTGGGAAAGCTTCTTGTCATTGCCGCATCTCCTATCGGATTTGAAGGCGTTGTTGAGCAAGCCGGCGACGTCTTTGGCGACGAGGTCGTATTCGAGGTGAGCGATGCGTAGGTGCTTGCCGCGAAGGCCAACCGTGTGGCGGTCGATCATCGAGGGGACGGCGACGTAATTGCTCATCCAGCGATAGCGGAAGAAGGCTTTGAGGTTATGGGGCTTCGCCAAGAAACGGGTAAGCATGCCCATGATGGATAGCCATCTGGAGAAGTCATAGAAGGTGTCGCGGAAGCCACGCCACTCGCGGCGGCGTCTGGTCTTGCCGGTCGTATAGAGTTTTCCGAGTTGCTCGGATCCTAATTTGGCGCCCATTATTTCTCTTCTCCTTTCTTGCTTTGGATCTTCTTGATCTCCAGGGATTCGACGAAGGCCTGCACGCGGGTGCGCAGCTGGCCGGATTTGCCGACGTTATATGGTCTATCGACGGAGAGGACCGGAATCTTATATTCTTCGCGGAGAGTATAGGTATTGGTCGCTCTTTCATATGCCCATGGGTCGCAGAATTTCATCTGCTCCACGATGACGCCGTCTGCGGAATAATCAGTTGCGAGTTTAGCGATATAGGCCCTTCTCTTTTTGATGGCATCAATATTGAAATGACGGGGGCATTGGCACGAATACAGGTAGTGGCGGCAGATCTGGGTAAGGGCGTCTTCCTTATCGTTTAGGATGATCTGCTGACGTCCAGGCAGCGAGCCATAGCAGAATCGATCCGCGACGACGAGGGCGCCGCTTTCCTCGATGAGGGCGACGCAGTCGACATCATCGATCTCACTGCCGGCAAGAACGACTCTTGCGCGGTATTTCTTGGCGAAATCCTTTGGGGAATCCGGTTCTCTGGCCTTCACCTCTTCTAGCGTTTCCTCTAATAGCGGCAAGATTAAGTCATGCGGGCAGACATAGGTGGCCATCGTGATGAGGTGGAACTCAGTGCCGGTGATCTTAGGGAATTCCGCTTTGCGGTATTCGCCTAGCTCCGTGATGATGCGGCAGACTTTGTTGAAGTTCTCCACTGCTTTGCGAAGAGCGGCATCGCTGATGTCGCAGCCGTATTTTTCATGCAATGGCTCAAGGATTTTCTCTTTGCATTGGCTGACGTAGAGGTTAAGGCCATTCTCATCTTCCTTCATTGGCACCTCGAGGTACTTGTAGAAGAAATCCTCCTTGGAGTTGATCTTGAGCAATTCCATATTCTCAACGCAGCGGTTGATCATGGTGCAGCCGTCGGGTGCGATGAGGCAATCGAGGAACTCATAGCCGCCTTCGATGGCACGCTCTAGAAGCGCGCGGGTGTACTCGCAAAGGAAAGAGGTCATGTAATAGGTACCCATTCCCATGCCGCCGATGCGCGGCGCCCTAAGGCGGACGGAGAAGATTCCGTCGAGGTTGAGAAGGGGCTCTGGAATCTGGAAGCAGACGTTGCCGACGCACTTCCTGCCTTCTGAGGAGGCCTGGCGAACCAGTTCGTTATTGGCGTCTTCAAGCAGCTTCTCGTATTTGTAGAGGGTCTTTAGGTCTTTCATTATTTATCTCCTCTTTGTTCCAACATTCGATGCATGGCTTCCCTAGCCTTTACTAGCAGGATGTCATCCTCATTCCAGGAGAACACGCTGTCGCCACGAGCATCGGCCATGGCGGTTGCCACATCGTTTGGGATTACGCTGATGAGGTTCAGGCCTTTTAGATCCATGTCCTTTACGGAATCCACATCGAGGATGCGGTTTAGTATCAATTCATGGGAGGCGAACATCTCCATGCCTTCTCCAACGTGAAGGATGGTTCTGCAGACCTCGATTCCTTTGCGACTGGCGTCGCTTAGCAAGATAAGGTGATCCACTTTCTCCATGACGCGGCGGTTAACCTGCTCAATGCCGGCTTCCCCGTCGATGACAACATAGTCGAAGTTCTTGGCTAGAAGGGAGATGACTTCCTTTAGATAGGCATTCACCTTGCAATAGCAGCCGCTGGTCTCAGGACGGCCAATGGCCAAGAAGGAGATGTTCTTCTTGCAGACGATCGCGTCTTCCACGCGATACCTCGCTTCGCCAAGAAGCTCCATGGCTTTGGCAGCTTGTCCTTCTTCCACCTCTTGGGTGAAGACATTGCGGATATCATCGACGGTGACGCCGCTAGAGACGCCTAGCGTCGTCGCTAAGCCAACCGCGGGGTCGGCATCGATGGCAAGGATTCTAGAGTCGGGATGCTCTTCGGAAAGAACGCGGACAAAGGCGCTGCTGAGAGAGGTTTTGCCAACGCCCCCTTTGCCGGTTAGGGCGAATATGATTGGTTCTTTGACCATAACTACTTCTCTTCGATGACGAGATAGGCATCGGTAAGGGCGGCGATTTTGATGTCGCCCTTCACGGACATCTTCCTATCCATCAAGTCGGTGAGGATGATGTTGCCGTTATCGCTTTCCACGGTGACGACGTTTTTCATCAGCACGTTCTCAGGCGCAACTTTGTTTTTATAGGCAATGGAGAGGCACATGGCTATTTGCCTTCCTTCAATAGCTCAATGGCGAGGCTAAGAGCTCTATTGCCTTCATCCATCTTCTTAAGGCTTTCCTGGATGGCAAGGCAGGCTTGCGGATATTCCTCAGCGCTTAAGCCTGCGGCAGCTTGCGCCAATTCATCCGCATGGTGTTCATTATGGTGAACCATATATTCAAGCAATTTCACTAGCTCCTCAGAAGAAGCGATAGAGTCATTTTTCATTGAAGGCCTCCTTTTTCACGATATAAGGACTGGATTACCGATAAAGAAAAATCAGGTCAATTCGAACATTTTGTATTGCCGTCGAACAGAATTTTCAAGTTTCCAAGATAAATTAGTCGCCATCGAATTAAAGGGCTGATTAATAGGTAAGAAAATAACGTTAGGTTTTTACCGATATACTTATTTGTATCGATGAAATCCGCATTTTCTGAGTTACATCGGTTCATGGGAAAGACGTCTTTAATGACGTCGTCTCAAAAGGAGGGACAATATGTTCATTTCGCTTAGTGCAATAAAACGCCGAGCTACAAAAGCATAACGATATAAGGAAGATAACCAAGAGGGCCGTGGGAAAATAGGTTGTCCCATATGACAAAGACCCATCCGGTAAGCGGAGGGAGGTACAGAGTAAAAACAGCACGGCAAAGGGAATGGCCAAGATGAGTCTGACTTTGCGGTCGTGGGAGACCAGCAAGATTAAGGCCGGTCTAAGCGTATAGTTCAAAGTGGGGAACATGGCAAATCATCGAGGCACCGGTAAGATTCTCTCTTTCTCGAATGAGGTATTCTCAAATCCACAAAGTGATTCCCATGAACGCGGCGATTTTAAAAACAGTGATGTGACGTTTTCCCAAATTGCCGTTTACGAAAAGCAAAACAAGAAGGATACCGCAGGAGATAACCGCCTAGAAATACGTTGATAAACAGCTGCAGGAATATTCCGCATCCAATAAATCGGCATAATTTCGCAATATGCATTCGCACTCAACACGGGCGTTTTGTTCTATTTAGCGGCATGATCAGCGGCTATTTGTTTGAAAGCAAAAGAATCCGCAGCCAGCTTGGCTACGGCAATGCTTACCGAATAATCGGGGCGAATGCGGATAAGGCGGAGGAGACCGCTTCAGCAGTCTCGCCGCTTTCCGTCGGCAATCCTTTGATGGGGAGGATATGCAAAGCGAACAAGACGGTGACGGCGATAATCGGGATAAGGACGATGATCGTGTTGCGGATCATGCGGAATTTCACAATTCTCCATTTGCGGACGCTAAGCTCTTTGACCTTTGGGACCTCAAGGATGTTGAGAACGATGACCGAAGAGAAATAGATGAAGTAGAAATTGATGAAGAAAAGCATGAAGGATAGGCCCATCATGATCCACTGGCCATTGGCCAAAGAATAGCCTACAACGCATAGCGGCGGCATAAGCGCGGTAGCAATGGCGACGCCTGGAATGACATTGTTGTACTGGCCTTTGCGGGTCTGGCCGATGATGCCGGCAACGCCGCCTGCGACGGCGATAAGAACATCAAAGAGGCTTGGTTCGCAGCGGGCTAGGATCTGCTCAGTCGGGGCCTTCAAAGGGCTGATTAAGAAATAAAGCGTCGAAACGGCTATCGAAATTGCAATCTGGATCAAGAAGCCCTTCAAGCCATTCATAAGCTGAACCTTGTCATTCGTGGCCGTGCCGAAACTCATGATGAGGATACGACTCATAAGAGGCGAGATGAGCATGGCGCCAATGATGACAGCAACGGAATTGGTGTTCAAGCCGATGCTGGCGATGATGATCGCGCAGATCATAATGACCATGTTGGTGCCGGTGAAACGACCGCCAGAAAGGATTCTCTCCTTAATCTCCTCATGATTGGCGACGTCGTCGCGAATCGAGAAAACCTTGCGCAGGCGGAATAAGAAATGCTGCCATTTGGATTTGGAACGCTCTTCCTTTGCCAAAATGATATGGTCGGCATCATCGATGTTGGTGTCGTCGGTGATGGCTTCGTCGCCGGTGAAGTTAAAGGCGCAAGAGGCGCCCTCTGCGCTGAAGGCTGGATCGTCTTCGATGGTATCTAGGAATATCTTCTCATTCTTATCGTCCATGCGTTTTTTCCTCGGAAATAAGATAATAAGCAGTCGCAATTCTCTCCACACTTTTCTTCTGCTTGAAGCAAATGCCTTTCTCAATTAGCGGAAAAACAAATCGCATTCCTAATTTTAACCAAGGCTTTGGAAAACGTCTTTTCCTATATTCGCATCGATTCCCTTCGTAATACAATTTGCGTTGATTATCGAAGGATGGTTTAACGATGATCTTTAAGAAAAGGGCGAGGGCATTACTGCTTCTTCCGCTACTAATGCTCAGCGGATGCAACCAGGAAATCGGCTTTGGCAACTACAGCTTCAGAGGCATCCATCTCTATGATGCGCCTAACGGAGTCTACGATTATGAAATCGCCTCTTGGCACGATGATGACGAGGGCTGCGAGGCAAAGCTCAAAGACGGCAACAGCATCTTCGTCTTTGAAGGCAAATACATGCTTTACGAAGACTACTGCCCTATCTGCAAAAAGTGAAAGAAAGCAGCCCCTTGTGAGGCTGCATTTTCTTCATGTGGCGCGCTTAAGCCGATTCGAACGGCTGACCCCTTCCTTAGGAGGGAAGTGCTCTATCCAGCTGAGCTATAAGCGCAGGCGTGGACAATTATAAGCAAGAAACGTCCCAAATTCCATATCTTTACTGCTCAAGGAAATTCATGTTACTTGACTGAGTGATTGCAACAGCTCGACCGCCCTGGCCCTCTTTTTCCTTCTTTTCCCTGTTTTTGGCTATTATGTCCTTCCCCTCCGCCCCAGCGCAAAAAAGGGCAAAGAAAGAGAGAGGACTGAGGCACGAGTACAGGATCAATCTAGAGGCCGCCATCGCCAAGGGGCTCAAGGCTAGGGAGTACCTAGAAAACTGATAACCGAGATTCCGAAAAGCCCAAAGGAAGAGGAACTGGAAAAACTACTGCCTAGGTACATCAAACCCTAATCCGATTCCATCCGAATTAGTTCGAACGGGATAAAATATGCGCTTACTTCTTTACGAATCCCATCGTTCTGACGTTAAAAAAGGCTCTAGGTTTTGCCTAAAGCCATGACTACGAATGGTCGGAACGATGGGATTCGAACCCATGACCTCCTGGTCCCGAACCAGGCGCACTACCAAACTGTGCTACGTCCCGAATTTTGCTCGCGACTTGGTGCCGCGAGCGATAGTATATACTTCAATTAGGAAGAATTCAAATAGGGAATTAGAAGAACTCGAATAGAGACATCTGATTGGTGTCACCAAGGTCATCCAAAGAGCCCAAAGCCGCGAGATCATCGACGTTTGTTTTCGTCAGTTTCGTTCTGGCGAGAAGATCTTCTTTCGAAAGAAACTTCTTGCCGGATTCCCTAGCCTCGACAACAGTCGCGCCTGCGGCGACACCCAAGCCATCGATGACGGAGAACGGGGGGATAAGGGCCTTCTTCTCATGGTCAGGGGTAAACATCTTCGCCTGGGAGCGATAGAGGTCGATCTTCTCAAAGTGGTAGCCACGTTCAAGCATCTCAAGGGCGATGTAATCAGTCTTGAGGATGTTGTTCTCCTTTGGGGTCAGCGGATGGGCGCGGTCATTGAGCCTGGCCTCAAGGCGCTGAATCTCCGCCTTAACCGCATCTTCGCCTTCGATCATCGTCTTGATGTCCCAGTTGTCGCTGCGGATAGAGAAGAAGACAGCATAGAACTCAAGGGGATAATAGAGCTTAAAGTAGGCTACGCGCACAGCCATCATAACGTAGGCGGTAGCATGGCCACGTGGGAATAGATACTGAATCTTGCGGCAGGAGTTGATGTACCATTCAGGGACATGGGCTGCCCGCATCGCGGGGACATAAATCGCCTCTTTCGCCTTGAACTTGCCATGTCCGTGACGGACGTCCTCCATGATCTTGAAGGAGAGGGATTTATCCACGCCCTGGGAGATCAAATAGGTCATGATATCGTCACGGCATCCGATGACGCCGTTAATGTCGGTGGTGCCGTTAAGAATCAACTCTTCAGCGTTGCCGCTCCAAACGTCGGTACCATGGCTCAAGCCAGAGATGATGAGGAGGTCGTTGAATGTCTTCGGCTTAGCCTCAGAAAGCATCTGTTGGGCTAGGCGTGTACCGAATTCCGGAAGCGCGGATGCGCCGGTGATGGAGTGGAGGAAGTTCTCGTGAAGATGAAGTTCGGCTGGGCTCGTGAATAGCGAGAGGACCTTCGGGTCATTCATCGGGATGTCTTCGATCTTCACGCCGGTGAGATCGCGGTAATAACGCATTGCCATCGGGTCGACGTGTCCGAGAATATCGAACTTAAGAAGTTCGTCGTGCATCGAGTGGTAATCATAGTGGGTGGTAAGCCATTCAGAGTGAAGGTCATCGGCCGGGTGCTGGACAGCGGTGAAGTCGGTGACAACGTTCTGCTTCGGAACGGTGACGATGCCGCCTGGATGCTGGCCGGTGGTGCGCTTAACGCCTTGGGCGCGCGAAGCAAGGCAAGCGATCCATTCGGCGTTGACGGTATCGGGGTTGATGCCGCGCTTCTCAAAATAGGAGCGGACGTAGCCGAATGCCGTCTTCTCGGCGACCGTTTCGATGGTGCCTGCACGGTAAACGGAGCGTTCGCCGAGCAAGATCTTGGTGTAGTTATGGGCCTTATGCTGAGATTCATCCTCGAAGTTAAGATCGATATCAGGAACCTTATCCGCGTCGAATCCTAGAAAGGTCTGGAACGGAATGTTCTGGCCATCACTCTTAAGCTTATGTCCGCAATGCGGGCACTTCTTTTCCGGAAGGTCGAAGCCAGACTTATATTTGAGCGCATCGCCCCATTCAAGGTAATGACACTCTGGGCAGATATAGAAAGGCGGAAGGGGGTTAACCTCGGTGATGTCGCCGCAGGTGGCCGCGAAGGAAGAGCCGACGGATCCACGGGAGCCGACGATGTAATGCTCCGGCTCCTCACCAGCCATCTTGATGAGCTTGTGGGCGATATAGTAGGTAACGGCATAGCCGTGGCCGATGATACCTTCTAGCTCAGTTTCAAGGCGGGCATGCATGTCTTCATAGACTTTCTTGACCGAGAGGTCCTCATTGCCGCCGAAGCGCTTTTTGAAGTTGGTTTCGCAAAGGTCGCGGAGCAAGGTCTCGGAGTTCGGCAGGTTCTCAGTCGGCGGATAGGTGCCAGAGAGAATAGGAACGACGTCGGTGCCGATCATGTCGGCGATCATGTTGGTGTTCTTGACGACGATTTCCTTGGCGTAATCCTTTGGCAACCAGGATTCGAAGGAATCCAGCATCTCGCGGGTGGAGCGGAAATGCTGGTCCGGGTTCTCGAACCAAGGCATCTTCTCACGCCTTCTGTTCCAAAGCGGGTGGGACCTGCCGCCGATTTGCTTTGCGCAGATATAGACGTCACGGAGGATTTTGTCCTCAGGGTTAACGTAGTGGACGTCGCCAGTCGCGACGACGGGCTTGCCGGCGACTTTAGCCGCCTCGATGATATGCTTAAGGATCTCGATCAGCTGCTCGCGGGAGCGGATTTCTCCCATGTTGAGAAGGTTGGAATAGCACTCTAGCGGCTGGATCTCGACGTAGTCGTAGAACTTAAGGGCCTCGGCGAGGGTTTCGGTGTCTTCGCTTTGGGCAAGTTCAAAGATCTCGCCGTTCTGGCAAGCGGTTCCGATGAGGAGATTCTCATGGTACTTCTCCAAAAGCGTGCGGGGCGTGCGCGGGATAATCGGGGCGCCAGAGAGGTAATCGACCTCACTGGCGGTGACGATCTTATACATATCCTTCAAGCCCTGGGCGTTCTTGATGAGAACGGAGGTATGCTTGACGCGAAGGTGACCAACGAAGCTGTGGAAGATATCAAATTGCTTCTGGTACTCCTCAGGCTTAGTTAGGCGAATAGACTCATCCGGTGGGTCGATATGAAGGTCTTGGAGATCGCGGTGGACGATGCCAGGCTTCATCTTCTCAAGGCGGATCAAAATCTCCTGCCAGCCATCGTTAAGACAGGTGGCGTCGTAAATAGCTTCGTGTGCTTCCTCTTCGTCATAAACGTTGAGGTTCAGTGCTTTGAGCATTGCGCCTTCGTTGTGGTAGGCACGTTCTGGGAACAGCCAGTGGGAGATAGGCAAAGTATCGATAACAGGGTTGGTTAGTTTCGGATAGCCATTGCGTTCAAGGGCGGCGTTGATGAAGCCAATATCGAAAGATGCGTTATGGGCAACGAGGATACACCCTTCGAACATTTTTAGAATCTTGGGAAGAACCTGCTCTTCGGTGGGCTGGCCTCTGACCATATCATCGGTGATGTGGTTGACGAGGCTAGAGCCTTCGGAGATCGGCATCTTCGGATCGATGTATTGGTTCCATCTTTCCAAGACCTGACCGTTTTGGACGACGAGGCCGCCGAATTCGACAAGTCGGTCAAATCTCGGGACTAGGCCCGTGGTTTCGGTATCGAATACGCAGTACTTCGCATTGCGAAGCGGAGTATCGCTGGGGTTGATGATGTATTTTTGCTGAAGGTCGACCATGTAGAGCTCAGCGCCGTAGATCGGCTTTAGCCCGGTCTTCTTGGCCGCCTCCTGCAAAGAAGGGAGGCCCTGCAGAACGCCGTGGTCGGTGCAGGCTAGGGCAGTCATGCCCATGTTTTTGGCAACGGCGGCATAGTCGCTCATCTCGCCGACGGAGTCCATGGCGGACATCTTGGTATGGCAGTGAAGCTCAACGCGCTTCTCCTCTTCGGGGTCGGTGCGAAGCTCTTTCTTGGGGAGGACATCGATATAGTGGCAGATGACGGTTTTGCCATGGGCGAACTTATCATCACCAACGGCACCGCGGATACGGACGCGGCCGCCGATTTTAAGACCAGCGACGGCATCGGCATTCATCGAGGCGCTTTCAAAGACGCGAACGGAAATCGCGTTGCCTTCATCGCCAACGCCGATGTTGTTCATCATCTTTCCCTTTTTGGTCATGCGCGGATCGGCCTCAAAGATCTCGCCGACAAAGTCGACGTTGCCATCTTGCGGCAAATGGTAAAGCTCATCGATGCAGTTAAGGACCTGGTAGTCGCCGCGGCGATGCATTCTCGCATTCTCCTGGGCGATCTTCCAGAGTTCAAGGTTGCGCTGAGCCTCTGCCTTAAGCTCGCTCTCAGAATCTTCCTGGGCCTTCTTAACCTCTTCTTCAATGGCTTTGCGTCCGGCTTCGAGCATCGCTTCCTTGGACTTATAGTCCTCGGGGCTTAGGTCTTCTTCTATCGCTTCGCTAGCTTCGGCTTCTTTTTCGATGGGGGCGGAGTTCATAGGAGCGGGCTCCGCATCTATGGTAGCGGGAAGAGGCTCGTTGACGACGGGCTGATAGTCTGCAGGCTCTTCACTACTCAATGGCGGAATCTCAGGTTCTTCTATCGCAGGGGCGGAAACGGTAGTCGTTTTTGCTGCTTCCGCCTGCTTCTCCTCCACCCTTTCGACCATTGCGATCGGGTAGTTGATGAAAGAGAGCAACTTTCGGAACTCTCCGATGCGGGGAGAGTTGGTCGCCTTCTGTTCCTCATCGCCATAGATGATGACCATAGTCGATTCATTTAAGGCAGAATAGGAAAATTTGGGGGCGGACATGTAATGGGCGAAGTACCAATCCGTGAACAGCGGATCGAAGTTCTTCGCCGTAATCTCGATTTCGGGATAAGAGAACCGCATCGAGTAGGGGTAGCGGATCGTCGACATCGCGGAGACGTATTCATCAAGGAGAAGATAATCCCATGGGGTCTTCTTCTCGATCATCATATTGACCTTGCCGGGGTTATAGGCGTCCATGGCGACGAGGGAGAAATCCATATCGAAACGCTCGATGTCGGGCAGGCCGATCGAGGTTAAGAACCGCATCATTTTCCTTTGCATATTCGGTTTTCTCCTTTCTTTAGAACAGACCGATGATGTCTTTCACGGTCACGGCAATCATGAGGGCGAACAATAGGCCAAGGCCAACGAAGCTGATGACCGAGGCGACCTTCTCATTCATCTTCTTCCTGGTGATGGCCTCAAAGGCGACGCAGACAAGCTGCCAGCCATCGAGTCCCGGGAACGGGAGGAGGTTAAAGAAGCATAGGTTGATGGATAGCAAGCCTGCGAAATAGAAGATTCTCGCAGCTCCGCCGGCGGCGGTAAGCTTCGGCAAGGCGGCAGTCATGCCGACGACGCCGGAGACGTTCTTAAATCCTTCCGGGGTAAAGAGGCTTGCGAATCCCGAAACGATGGCTCCGCAGGCAGAGGGGACGTCACTCGCCCACTTCTTCCAGGCTTTGTTCCAGCCAAGGAAAGATTTGATGGTGCGGATGGTGACGGCATCCGCTTCATCCGCGAACTGCCAAACTCCGTCTTTCGCGACGAAGGTGCATTCGACTTTCGCGGCTTTCTTATATTGGGCGAGATAACGCTCGCCGAAGTTCTCGGTGCTGCCATCGGCGGAAGAGAACGGCACAAGGCGGACGGTCATGGTCATGGCCGTGCCTTCTTTCGCGCCAGCCACATCCCAATATTCACCATTTTGAACCTGGGTATCGACCGGAGCGTATTCAATGCCAAGCTCCTTTAAGGGCTCAGCGTAGGCCTTAAGGGTTTCAAATCTAGTGTCTTCGACCTTCTCGGCAGGGTAAAGCAAGAAGGAGCCGGCGAGGCTATGGTCAGAGATCAAAGAGCTCGGATAATAGCAGGCGACATAACGGCCATCGAGGCCAGAGATCTTGACGTTATCAGAAAGAATGACGGAGGTAGCATAGGGGTTATCTTCATAGACCATCGCCGGGTAAGCGAGGACGAAGTCCTTTTCGGTATAGCCTTCTAGGCCTTCGGATTCGATAAAAGACCTAAGGGATGCATTGGTTTTCTCCCCGAACTCACCATAAGCGAAGGTGGAGCTGACAACCGCAGAGTTCTCCTTATTGGCCAAAACGACTCCGCCGTAGCCGTAATAGTATTGTGGGAAGGCGATGTCGCTGACGAAGATGAGGATAAGGCCCAAGATGAAGTTAAGGGTAACGCCAGCCGCCATGATGATGGCTTGTTTCCACTTAGCCTGGCTTTTAAGCGAACGGGAGGGCTCTGGGGCTACGAATCCCTCAGGCACCGCCCCTTCTTCGCCATACATCGAGACGTATCCGCCAAAGGGGATGACGCCGATGCAGAAATAGGTCTCTCCGCCTCTGCGGCGGACCTTAACAAACTTATGGCCGAATCCAATGGAGTATTCAAAGCAGTAGACGTTGAAGGCCTTAGCCATCGCAAGGTGACCCGCCTCATGGATGGAGACGAGAACGCCTAGGATGACGATGATTTCGAGGATGGAGACTAAGATGGTTAGAAATTGGCTCATTTAGTTTTCCTTTCGATATGGCGGTCAACGAATAGACGGGTTTCTTTGTCGGCGGCAAGAAGGTCTTTCAAAGACGGATTATCTTTGACAGAGAGCTTCTCTAGTGCGCGGGTGACTTCCTTTTCGATGGAAAGGAAGGGGATCTTACCCGCCAAGAAGGCATACACGGCTTCCTCGTTTGCCGCATTTAGAATCGCGGTGGCGGTGCCTCCGCGGCGATAAGCGGCCATGGCGAGGCCGGGGGCAGGATAGCGGGCGGGGTCGAATTTGTGGAACGTATAGGGCAACTCCTTCAAAGCCTGGACACGGGTCAGTTCGAAATCGACCTTGGCCTCATATAGGGCATATTCGATAGGGCCATGCATGTCCGGAGCGGAGACGTCAGCAAGATAACTGCCGTCTTTTAGCAGCAAAAGCGAATGCACGTGTGACTCATCGTGCATAAGGATCTCGGTTCTCTCTAGCGGGAAATCGAAGAGCCATTTGGCTTCAATGACCTCAAAGCCCTTATTCATCATAGTGGCGGAATCGATGGTGATCTTGGCGCCCATCGACCAGGTTGGGTGATTCAAAGCCATTTCGGGGGTGACGTTAGAGAGTTCCGCCCTAGAAAGCTTGCGGAAAGATCCGCCAGAGGCCGTGATCAAAATCTTTTCCACATCCTCACGTTTGACTCTCGAAAGCAATTTGGCGATGGCCACATGCTCGGAATCGATCGGATAGAGCTTGCCATGGCCCTGCTCCAAGGCTTTGCGGATAAGGGCGCCCCCGACAACGAGGGATTCCTTGTTGGCGAGACAAAGGATCTTATCGGCATAGAGAGAAGTGATGGAAGGCACTAAGCCAGCGAAGCCAACAAGGGCGTTTTCCACCATGTCCTCATCGCCATCCAAAATGATGTCCTTCAACCCTTGATCACCGTAGTACCAAGTAATGGAAGGATATTCGGCGGCAAGGCGCTCCATATCGGTACGCTCTTGTACGCATACGCGCGTTATGGAAGGAAAATCCTGGAGAATTCCAGGAACTTTCTCAACTTTATGCCCAACGGAAATGCCGACTAGCGTAAAGCTTTTGCGGTCCTGTCGAAAAATATCAAGGCTCTGGGTTCCGATGCTCCCACTAGCCCCTAGAAGCAAAACTTTTCTCATGCGAAGAAATTCCATCCTCCCGTAACGAAGACGGCGATAATCGAAACGTAGATGGCGGTGAAGATTAGCGAATCCAAACGGTCAAGCATGCCGCCATGGGCGCCGAAAATGGTGCCGAAGTCTTTAACGTTGTAATGTCTTTTGATAAGCGAGAAGGTCATGTCGCCAAGATCGCCGATTAGCGGGATCGTGAAGGCTAAGAAGGCGACCCACCACCAGCCGGTGTTCTCGCCGAATATCCTCATGGTCGGCAATAACGGGAAGCCGCAGGCATCCACGATCATCGCGAAGCCCATGCCGGTGATGCCAGCAAGTATCCAACCGCCGAAGAAGCCAGCCCAGGTCTTATTTGGAGAGACGCGTGGGTTCATCTTCTTCTTTCCGAAGAGCATGCCGACGAAGTATGCCCAGGTGTCATTCATGACGCAGGTGAGAATCGCGAAGAAGGCCAGAACGAGGGAGCCCCAATATTTGAAAACCGGGCTAGAGGTATCCACGCCCTCAACCATTTTCCAAGTTCTGACGGGGAGATAACGAGCGAATAGCATCGCCTGAATGCCAAGCCCGACTAAGACAGACATCGTGAAGAGGTAGGTGACGTCATCGAAGGTGAACTTCTCATCCGCGACGGCGAATAGGAACAAGACACCCAATTCTAGAGCAAGGCCATAGATGGAGATGAAGATCGTTTCGAAGTGCTCCTCCAATCCGAATCTCCAACTGCTCTCCACTCCGGCCATCTTGGCCCCTTCGTAGCTTGCCATGTTCCATTTGATTAAGAACCAGAAGGCATAGCTTAGGACCATCATGTAGATAAACGCATACACGAACCACTTATATTTCTTTCTCGGGGCTTTGATGATCTCAAGAATGGCGATGATGCAGGCCACGAACATAAGCGCGAACCAAACCCAGCCACCAAGGACAAGGCAGGGCACGCATGTAAGCAAAATCGCGGCGGCGACGATGACGCGGGAAGCCAAAGAGGCCTTCTTCTTCTCATCGAGGACATTTACCTGGATGCCATGATGAGCAGGATGCTTCGGCTGCGCGGAGTCATCTTGCGACTCTTTCTTTTCTTCTGGCTCACTCATTTTTCAATCCCCCAAAGCGGCGATTGCGGTCCTGGTATTCCAAAAGGCAATCGACAAAGGCCTGCCGGCGGAAATCCGGCCACTTCACAGGCGTGAAGACGAACTCCGCATAGGCGTTTTGATAGAGAAGGAAATTCGAGAGCCTTTGCTCACCAGAGGTACGGATCATGAGATCGATATCGGGGAGTCCGGCGGTGTATAGATGGGAGGCAAAAGACTGCTCGGTGATGTCGTCGAGGGTGATCTTGCCTTCCTTGTATTCGGTAGCGATGGCTTTGGCGGCGCGAACGATGTCATCGCGCCCGCCGTAATTTAGGCAGATGTTGATGATCCAATTATCGTTTTTGGCAGTGCGATCAATCGCGGTTTGGCAAACAGCTCTGGTCTGAGAGCGGATTCTAGAAAGATCGCCAGAGACCATAATGCGAGTACCGATGGAATCGAGATAGTCGATTTCTTTGTTGAAGAACTCCTCTAAGTAATCCATAAGGTGATCGATTTCATCCTGTGGACGGTTCCAGTTCTCGGTGGAGAAAGCATAGAAGCTCATGACTCTGATGTTGAATTCACGGCAGGTCTCGAAAATCTCGATGATGCGGTTGCAGGCTTCGTGATGTCCGAAGTATCTCGGAAGGCCGCGAAGCTTTGCCCATCTGCCGTTGCCATCCATGATGAAAGCAACGTGGTCGAGCTTTTTGGTTAAGGTGAATTTATCTTTGTCTGCCATAGTAATCAAATTATAGCGGAATCTTTGCGCGTGCGCGTACTTAAGAGAGAAGAAAAAATAAAAAGCGGGACTTAGGCCCCGCCTTTGCTGCCGTTTTATCGGCGATTAGATGGACATGATATCGCTAGTTTTCTTTGCGATGGCTTCATCGACGCTCTTGTTGAATTTGTCGACTTCCTTTTGGATCTCGTCTTCGACGCGGTCTTTGAGGTCGTCGGACATGGAATCGTCATCCTTGAGTAGGCCGAGGATATCGCGGCGAACGTTGCGGATGGCAACCTTGGCTTCGTCGCCGATGCCTTTGGCCTTCTTGGCGGTGTCCTTACGGACATCTTCGGTCATCGGCGGGAAAACGAGGCGGATGCAATCGGCCTGGACGGTCGGGTTGATGCCAAGGTTGGCGGTAGAGAGGGCGGTGGCGATGCTCTTAACATCGTTTCTGTCATAGGGTTTGACGAGAAGCTGGCGCGGCTCCGGCATGGAGATGGAGCAGAGGTCGACGATCGGCATCTTGTCTCCATAGTAGTCGCACATGATTCCATTGAGGATATTCGGGTTCGCACGTCCAGTGCGGAGTTTGGATAAGCCGACCTGCATGGATTCAATGCACTTCTCCATCTTGGAAACGGCTTCTTTGGTGTAAGCGTCCATTTGTAATTCTCCTTATTCTTTGAATATTCAACAAATGCTTATTTGATTTCGGAACGAATGGTGGTTCCGATGTCTTCGCCGGAGACGACCTTCATGAAATTGCTGGGGTCATCCATATTGAAGACGCGGATGGTAACGCCTTTGCCTTCAAGCATGGCGACGGCGGTGAGGTCCATGACCTGGAGCTTCTTTTCCACAACATCGTGGAAGGAGAGTTCCTTATACATCTTGGCATCCTTATTCTTGCGCGGATCGGAATCATAAACTCCATCAACGCCGTTTTTGGCCATCAAGATGGCATCAGCGCCGACTTCGAGGGCACGAAGGGTAGCGCAGGAATCGGTGGTGAAATAGGGGTTGCCAGTTCCGCCGGCGAAGATGGTGACGATTCCCTTATCAAGGTGAGACATCGCCTTTCTGCGGATATAGGCTTCGCAGACCTGCGGGACATTGATGGCGGACATGACGCGGCAGCGCAGTCCCTTTTCCTCAATGGCACTTTGGATTGCCAGGGCATTCATAATGGTGCCGAGCATTCCCATGTAATCAGCGGTGCTGGATTCGATGCCGATCTTATCGGCTAGGCGGCCACGCCAGATATTGCCGGCACCGACAACGATGCCAACCTGGGTGCCAGTCGCGCAGACATTGCTGACGACTTCCGCGACGTTCGTGAGTTTTTCGCGGTCTAGAATCATCCCATCCTTGGTATCGGCAAGAGCTTCGCCAGACAATTTGATGATTACTCTCTTATAGATGCTTTTCATAGACATCCTCCGATTGCACATTATACACAAAAGAGCCCCACAATGGGGGCTCTCTATGTCTTGGTTTACCAACAAAGACAATTAGTCTTCGTCAGCGGACTTTTCGACGCCTTCGCCGACAACATAGCGGACGAAGGAGACGACTTTGACGCCGATCTGCTTCTCGAGCTCAGCCATGGTCTTCTTGCCTTCTGGATCAAGAGCATAGATGGCGTGGTCAAGGCAGAGATCGCCAAGGCGGGCGTCAACTTTGCGAACAGCGATGTTCTCTTTGACGGCTTCCGGCTTAGCAGCAAGCTTCGGATCGTTGGCGACTTCAGTCTTAGCAACTTCAAGCTCACGGGCACGATCTTCGGCCGGGACGGCATCGAGGTTGAGGTAGGTCGGGTTGCCAGAGATAACGGTCATAGCGATGCCCTTGCCGTATTCGCCAGCGTCCTTGGAAAGAAGGACGAGGGAGGTCATGCGGCCATTGCCGTGGGAATAGGTCGCGAAGGTCTGCTCGCCCTCAGCGTGGAGAACGGCGAATCTGCGGAGGACGAAGTTCTCACGCATAGCAACGGTGGCATCGGTGAAGAGGCCCTGGACAGCAGCCATAGCTTCTTCCTGGGTCTTCGGCTCGACTTCGTAGATCTTCTCGAGAACGGCGTTAACGAATTCCGCAAATTTCGGGGAACCGGAAACGAAGTCGGTCTCGCAGTTGACCTCGACAATGGCGGCTTTCTTGCCGCACTTGTCACAGATCTTAACTAAAGCAAGGCCTTCCGCAGCGGTGCGGCCAGCCTTGGCAGCAGCTTTGGCGATGCCCTTCTCGCGAAGGATATCGATAGCTTTTTCTTCATTGCCGTCGGCTTCAACAAGGGCTTTCTTGCAGTCCATGATACCGGCGCCGGTACGTTCCTGAAGAGCCTTAATGGCCTGGATGGTAATTGCCATTACTTGCTCTCCTCGGCCTTGGCGGCTTCTGCCTTCGGGGCAGCAGCCTTTTCGGCGCGGCGGGCAGCGAAGCGGGCGGCGCGCTCAGCCTGCATCTTCTGATAACGCTCTTCGCGGGCCTTACGGGCGGCGCGGACGGCGGCACGGTGCTGTTCAGCAGCGATGTCGGCGACACGGATGGCATCAGCCATGGTGGCCTCTTCGCCCTGATCAACGGTGTAAGCAACTTCGGTGATTCCACCACGAGCTTCGACAACGGCATCGGCTAGAGCGCCAATGATGAGCTTGATGGAGCTGGTGGCATCGTTGTTGGACGGAATCGGGAAGTCGATGGCATCCGGATCATCGGAGGTATCGCAGATAGCGAAGACAGGGATGTTGAGCTTGCGGGCTTCGGCGACGGCATTGTGTTCGACGGTCGGATCGACGAGAACGATGGCGTTCGGGGTTCTTCTCATCTCTTTGATGCCTTCGAGGTTCTTCTGAAGCTTGGC
Source organism: uncultured Erysipelotrichaceae bacterium (assembly GCA_902803375.1). Taxonomy (GTDB): domain Bacteria; phylum Bacillota_I; class Bacilli_A; order RFN20; family CAG-826; genus Alloenteromonas. Next base: position 22,139 of record CADCPN010000026.1, read on the forward strand.
CATATCTTTCTTGAGAAGAGCGACTTCCTTCTTCGGAAGCTTCTCCCAAGTGCCGTCTTCAGAGGCGGCCTCGAGTTCGCGGAGTCTCTTGATACGGGACTGGATGGTGCGGAAGTTGGTGAGGGTACCGCCGAGCCAGCGATTGGTGATGTAGAAGGAGCCAGAGCGGACGGCTTCGTCGATGACGATCTGCTGGGCCTGCGGCTTGGTGCCGACGAAGAGGACTTTGCCGCCATTCTCGACAATGCTCTTTAGAGCGTTATAAGCAGCGATGGTGCGTTCGACGGTCTTGGCGAGGTCGATGATGTAGATACCATTGCGGGCACCGTAGATGTACTTGCCCATCTTCGGGTTCCAGCGACGGGTCTGATGTCCGAAGTGGACGCCGGCCTCGAGGGCCTTCTTCATGGTGAGGATCGGAGCGTTCGGATCGTGGATTAGCTGAGCCATGGTCTCCTCAGCGGGCGCAGCAGCCTCTGCGGCGGGGGCAGCGGTGGCAACCGCTTCCTGTTTGATTTCGTCACTCATTGTGGTGACCTCCATTCGTTTATGCCTCCCCTGCTTCTAACAACTGACCACCTTCTCGTTTTTTAAGCCTAACCTCGGCCCGAGTCGGAACACGGCGTTGAATCCACAGGGTGCGTATTTGGCTAATTCGAAAATCAGCCGACGCTTAATATACACGCGTAGGCATTATGAGCGCAAGATATTTGTTAACTATGTTAAAGGCTAACCCTTCCTTTTCGGGAAGAAGGCAGAATATTGGTCGGTCAGGTCCTTCTGCGATAGATGCGTATAGACTTGGGTCGTGTTGATGCTTTCGTGTCCAAGCAGCTCTTGGATAAGGCGAAGATCAGCCCCGTTTTCAAGCATGTTGGTGGCAAAGGAATGCCTTAGTTCATGGGGGTGGAGGCCAAAGCGCATTCCGGTTTTCTCCTCCACGCTTTTGAGGATGTATTCCAAACCGCGAACGGTTAGCTTCCCGCCTTTGGCGTTTAGGAAGAATTCCCGGGGCTTGTTGGCGCTGTGATTCTTAGCGAGCAAATCAAGTCTTGACTTGCTTCCATAGGTCTTGATCGCCTTCGCCGCATTCTCCCCAAAAGGAACTACGCGGTCTTTGTTTCCTTTGCCCTTTTTCACCATCAAAGTCTTAGTGGAAAAATCGATGTTTAAAATAGTCAACGAAACAAGTTCGGATGCACGGAGGCCACAGGAATAAAGCAGTTCAAGGATCGCCTGGTCTCTCATGGCGAGAGCGTCGCTTCGAAGGGCGTTAGCCTTTAGTAACTTAGCCACATCGGCAGGAAATAGCCTAGAAGGGTAGGTGATTTCCGTCTTTGGAGACCTCACAAAACGAAAAGGATTAAAAGTTAGATATCCTTCGCGAACGAGATAATCGTAAAAGCCGCGAAGAGAAGACATCCTTCTTTGGCAGCTTCTTTTCGATTCCTTTTTATTCCACAATTCGTCAGCCAAAAATGCGCGGATCACGTTTTCGTCAACCTCTGTCACATTAAGGTTTTCGCGTGATAAAAAAGAGGAAAAGCGTTCTAAATCCCTTCCGTAATTCTCCACAGTAAGTGCAGAATAACCACGGGCGTTCTTCAGGTAATTTAGATAGCTTCCCTCAGCTTCAGTCATTGGCTTGTTTCCAATATAAGTCTATCGCAGCCAAATCTTCCTCGATAAAGTTTTCTCTCTGCTCTTTCTTAAGCGAAGGAATCAAAGACCAGTTGGCATTCATCGGGGCAAAGTATTTGCCGCTAGCATGATGGATATAGGAATTAAGGGCGCCGGTGATGGTACGTTCCGGCAATGGGAGGTATTCTTTGCCTTCTAGGCGTCTAGAGGCATTGATTGCAGCAATGATGCCTTGGGCGGCGCTTTCCACATAGCCTTCCACCCCAGAGAGCTGGCCGGCGACAAAGACATTAGGCTTGGACTTAAGGGAAAGGTCATCGTTAAGGACATCGGGAGAGTCGATATAGGAATTGCGGTGCATCAAGCCATAACGGACGAACTCAGCGTTCTCTAAGCCAGGGATCATGCGGAAGACGCGGCGCTGCTCCGGATAGGTCAAATTAGTTTGGAAGCCGACGAGGTTATAGCAATCACCCAAAGCGGTATCTTGGCGCAGCTGCAGTATCGCATAGGCCTTCGGATGTTCTTCCGTCCATAGCCCAAACGGCTTCATCGGGCCATGGCGGAGAGTCTCCACGCCGCGGGAAGCGATGACCTCTACCGGTAGGCAGCCTTCAAAATAATGGGTGTCAAACTCATGAAGAACAGCCTTCTCAGCATGGGTGAGTTCATAAACGAATTTAACGTAGGTCTCCTTATCCATGCCGGCATTGAGATAGGCGGCATCATCTTGGGCAAAGCGGGATTTATAGTAGACCTTAGAGAAGTCCAAAGAGTCCTTCTTAACGATCGGCGCAGAGGCATCGAAGAAGGATAAAGACTTCCTTCCAACAAGGTTTTGCAGGGTTTCTAGCATTGGACCACTGGTAAGAGGTCCGGTAGCCAAAATCGTGATTTCATCGTCAGGAAGTGAGGAAACATCCTCATTATGGATGTGCAAATTAGGGAATTCCTTGAGTTTTGCGGTGATTTTTTCTGCAAAGAGATCACGGTCGACGCTTAAGGCGTTGCCAGCAGGAACGGCGCACTCAGCAGCGGCCTGCATCGTGATGGAATTCATGTGTCTCATCTCTTCCTTCTGAAGTCCGGAAGCATTGGAAAGCGAAGAAGACTTCAGAGAGTTCGAGCAGACAAGTTCACCAAAAAGATCACTGCTGTGAGCATGGTCGTCGACGAGGGGCCTTCTCTCATAGAGGTGGACTTCATAGCCTTTGCAGAGCAAGTAAAAGCAGGCTTCGCTGCCAGCAAGGCCTGCTCCAATAACATTGATACGGGTAACTTTATTCATTGCCCCGTAATTATCTACTTTTCTTTGCTTTTGTCATCCAGCCATTCGTGATAACGGCACTTTGGGAAGTTAATGCACCCCAAAAACTTGGCGCGCTTACCCTGCTTGATGACAAGATGCCCACCGCACTTCGGGCATGGTTTAACGTAGTCCTCTTCGGTATAGGTAACCTTTTCTGCCTTCTTAGTCGGCTCACCGTTTTGGTTCCTGGTGTAGTGGCAGGATGGGAAGTTGCTGCAGCCGACGAATTTCTCGCCGCGCTTATTTACCTTGTAAACAAGCGGGGCGCCGCATTCAGGGCAGTTTTCACCAACGAATTCGGGAGCTTCCTTCTTGATGTAGTGGCACTCTGGGAATCCAGAGCAGCCAATGAATATCTTGCCGGTTTTAGACTTCTTGATGACGAGGGGCTTGCCACATACTGGGCAAAGCTCGCCGGTCTCTTCGTCCGGGGCCTTTTGAATCTCCGCGGATCCTTTGTTGTAGGTATCCATGAAGTCTTCGTAGAACTCATTCATGGCATCGAGGAAGGTAAGGCTGCCTGCGCTGACCTTATCCAACTTGGCTTCCATTTCGGCGGTATAGGCGGTGTCGACGACATCGGGGAAGTGCTCGGCCAAGACTTCAACGCACTTCTTGCCATCGTCGGTCGGGGAGAGAACGCCCTTCTTGGCGACGACGTACTTTCTCTTGAGCAGAGTATCAACGGTGGAAGCATAGGTGGACGGACGTCCGATGCCTTTTTCTTCCATGGCTTTGACGATAGAGGCCTCGTTATAGGGCGGGTTGGCCTTGGTGAACTTCTGCTCCGGCTTAACGGAGACGAGTTTGGCCTGGTCGCCTTCTTTGAGTTCGGGAAGGCTTGCTTCATCCTTATCCTCGAACTCGCCGTAGATAGCGGTATAGCCCTTAAACACGGTTTTGGTGCCGCTTAGGACGAATTCTAGGCCGTTGCCCTCGAGGATAACCTTAGTGGAGTCATAGACCTTAGGAGCCATCGTAGAGGCGATGGCGCGGCAATAGATGAGACGATATAGCTTCGCTTCTTCCGGGCTTACGAACTTCGCGACGACTTCCGGGGTGCGATGGGTTCCGGTCGGACGAATCGCTTCGTGGGCATCCTGGGCACCGCCGCCTTGGCGGAGGGTGCCGATATATTCCTCACCGAAGGTCTCGGTGATGAAGGGAACGGCGTGAGTGTGGAAGAAATGCGGGGATAGACGGGTGGAGTCGGTACGCATATAGGTGATCAAGCCGATATGCTCGGAGTTCTTGCCTTCGAATAGGCTTTGGGCAATAGATTGGGTCCTCGCGTTGGAGAAGCCGAACTTGCTATAGGCGGCCTGCTGCATGGTAGAGGTCGTAAACGGCATGGCCGGCTGGGTTTTGTTGCCATGGGTCGTGACGACGGAGGCGACGTTTAAAACGTCGGGGATTCTGGATAGAAGAGCATCCGCCATCTCCTTGCTCGAGATATTGGTCGCGTTCTTGTTGAATTCGTCGATCTTTTTGGAGATGGGCTCACCATCGACGCGGACTAGGGAGGCCTTATAGGTCTTGGAGCCTAGCTTGACATTGATATCGATGGTCCAGTACTCCTTCTTATTTTTCTCGTAGTCATCGATCTCGTTCTGACGGTCGACGATCATGCGGAGGGTCGCAGACTGAACGCGTCCGGCAGACTTGATGCCGACTTTTCTCTGCAAGAGGGAGGAAAGCTTAAAACCGACGATGCGGTCCTCCATGCGCCTTGCTTCCTGAGCGCGGACGAGGTTCATATCGATGGTGCGCGGATGGGCGATGGATTCGCGGACGACGTCCTTGGTGATTTCCTCGAAGGTGACGCGTTGGGTGGTCTCGATCGGGAGGTTAAGGGTTTCCGCGAGGTGCCAGGAAATGGCTTCTCCTTCGCGGTCAGGGTCGGTTGCGAGGATGACGGCATCAGCCTTCTTAGCCTCGGCTTTCAGGGTGGAGACAATGCGCTTCTTCGCATCGGGAATCGTCCAATCAGCCTTAAAGCCGTGGTCGACGTCGATGCCAAGTCCGCCCTTGCCTTTGGTGCTTAGGTCACGGATGTGTCCTTGGCTTGCGAGGACTTTATAACCATCGCCCAAGAAACGGGTGATGGCTTCAGATTTGGTTGGAGATTCTACGATAACTAACTTCATGGTAATTTTGCGGCTACCAATATAGGCACTGAAAAATAGGTTGTCAAAGCACGTTTTTCCCTTTTCCTTATATATAAATAAACAAGTTATTTATAGAAAACCCGAAAAAATTACTCCTTTAAGCCGCAATGGTGGAGAACGTCATCGGGGTCGATGATCATTTCCGCCCCCTCCAAGATCAGGTTGTTATTCACGTTGCCCTCATCCAGGCGATAGGGGAAGCAGCCGACCGTCTTGCCTTGGCTCAATGCGATCCCGATCGTCGAAAGGGTGCCTTCGCCCTGATGGGTGGAGGCGACTAAGACATAGTTAGATAGCCCCGCGATGATGCGGTTGCGCGCCGGGAAGGTTTTGGGGCTAGGCTGCGTGCCGGGCGGGAACTCGGAGATAAGCAGGCCATTATCCTTTATCTTACGTTGGAGCTCGCTGAACTCCGCGGGGTAATAGACGTCTACGCCGCAAGGCAAGACGGCGACGGCTTTGCCAAAAGGGACGGCTTCCTTTAGAACCTTCTCATTCACCCCTTTGGAGATGCTAGAGATGATGGTTGCGCCTTCGCTCGCTAAGGCTTTGGCAAATCTCTTGCCCTGAGCCTCGCCATAATCGGCGTCATTTCTTGAGCCTAGCAAGGCGACGCAGCGGCGATGGTTCTCCAATAGCGACAAGTTTCCTTGGTAGAAGAGCACAAAGGGCGGCTGCAAGGCATTCTTGAGGGCGGCAGGATAATCGGCCTCCATGATCGTAATCGCGTGGCAGGGAAGCGCGGAGACCACTTTTAGGCATTCTTCTAAGTCGATCGGCCTCCTCTCTTTGATGAAGGCGGCGATCTCATTCCAGTCCCCATGGCAGAGGATGGCGATGTAGGTGATAACGAATTTTGAGTCCAGCAAAATAAAAGACCTCCTACTTACTTATAGGGGGTCAATTTGCAAAAGGTCCTCTAGAAAAGGGTGAGTTGCTTCTCAAGCAGCCTTCTCACCGGGCCGAATGTTTTGCGGTGAATGCCATCGATGGGCCCATATTTCTCAAGTTCTTCCATGTGGAGCTTCGTGCCGTAGCCTTTATGGACGGCGAAGGAGAAATGGGGATATTTCTCCGCGAGCTCCCTCATGTAACGGTCACGGGTGACCTTAGCAAGAATCGATGCGCCTGCGATATTAAGGCACTGCGCATCGCCTTTGATGATGGGGACGACCGGAGTCTTTAGATCCTTTAAAGGCATCGCATCGGTGAGGATAAGGTCATAGTCGACGTTAAGCTGGGAGATGGCCGCTTTCATGGCGATCTTGGTGGCTTCGTAGATGTTGTACTTATCGATATCATCGGCGGAGACCATCGCGATGCCATAGGCGAGGGCGTTCTCCTTCACGATGTCATAGAGGGCTTCCCTCTTCTTCTCGCTGATCTGCTTGGAATCGTTGATCCTCTCGTCTTGGAAATCGGGCGGGAAGATGACCGCGGCTGCGCAAACCGGGCCTGCGAGGGGGCCGCGTCCGGCTTCGTCGACGCCGACGATGAGTTTGACGGAGCCGCTATAGAATTCTCTTTCTTTAGTCAGCATTGGGGATCTCCAAAGAGAAACGGCCAAGGATACCGTCTTTGAACTCTTTGATAAGCAGGTAGGCGGCCTTGGTAGATGAAGGATTGGCTCCCTCGAGGAGGCCGCGCTTGGTGGCGATGATCTTTAGCAGCTCAAGCGAATTGGCTTTAGAGATGTCATCAAGGTCAAATCTCACCTTCAGGGCGTCTTTGTAGTTCTCCTTGAAGTAGCCTAGCAAGGCAACGGCCAAGTCTTCGGTTGGAAGAACGTCTTCTCTCATCGTGCCTAGAAGCGCGAGCCTAACGGCTTGGGCACCGTCTGGATAGTTCATTGGGAGGATGCCCGGGGTGTCGAGGACGGTGAAGTCGTCGCTAAGCTTGATCCATTGCTCCGCGCGGGTGATGCCGGCTTTGTTGCCGACGTTAGCGATCTTGCGGCCGCCGATGTTATTGATGAGGGTGGATTTGCCAACGTTAGGGATGCCGATAACCATGACGCGGATCGGCTGTGGCTTCATGCCATACTTCTTTTCCTTGGCTCTTTTGGCGGCCACGAGGGGGACGCTGGCTTTGCTGAGGATGTTGACGAAGCGGTCTTTCTTAAGGTTGCCAGCGATCGCGGGGATGTTGGTCTTGGCGAAATAAGATAGCCAAGCATCGGTGACCTTCTGGTCGGCCATGTCGGATTTGGAAAGGAGAAGCAAACACGATTTGCTGCCCGCAAGCTCATTAAGAAGCGGGTTGCGGGAGGAAAGCGGGGCTCTGGCATCGACGACCTCGACGATGAGGTCAACCGACTTCACGTAGTTGGAGATCGTGCGGAGGGCCTTGGACATATGCCCAGGGAAGTAATGTACGTTGTGTTGATTCATGGTTATTTCCTCGTTAAGTCTATGTAGCTCCAAGGCATCTTCATGTGGCTGAAGAGCGGTTTGGCGTCGATGTCGCCGTTTTCGGTGCTTTGGACCTTTGCCATGCCCGTGAGGATATAGGCCTTGCCTGTCAGCATGTTGGCTTTGATGGGGCCGGTGCTCGGGGAGCGGGAGTCCCCGGAGAAATTGCCACGGCGGTTATCGCCCATGACGAAATATTCATCTTCCCCAAGGGTCCAGGTATTAAAGGTTCCGCTAGGGAAGGGATAGGAAGTGTAGCGGATGGTGGCCCCTGAATCGAGCACGATATCGGGGAAATCCGCCTCGGTGTAGAGATTAGGGAGATTGAAGGTTGTGCCATCTTTCTGACTAATCGTGGTTTTGGCCCAGACGGAGTTGCCTGGGTAGCTTGGGTCAGAGGTGATGGTGACCGTCTCTCCCGGCAAGCCGATGAGGCGCTTGATCTTAAGGGAAGCCGTGCTGTAGAGCTCGGTCTTGGCCTCGTTTTTATAGTCGGAAGGGTAATAGGTGATGACGAGGTCATAACGCTTGAGGTCATTCCTCCAGCCTTTGCCTTCATCCGTCCTGCCCCAGCCGTAATCGATGATGTCGTCGATTTTGTTTCCCCCATCGTTCCAGCGTAGCGGCCTATAGGAGCCGTTTTCGAGTCGAGATCCGTTTTTATTGAGGGTCGGATACATGGAAAGGCCGTTGACGAAGAAGGAATCGCCGAAGTTGATTCGTAAATACAAAAAGTTGGCTACGGAGGCAACGCCGACAGCAAAGATGGCGACGCAAAGAACGCGGAATAATCCCGCTAGGACCTTGTGTTTTTTCTTAAGGGGTTTGACGGGGCCTTTCAGCTGTCCGCCATCCTCTAGGTAGTCATCTGGCATAGCAAAAAGTATAAAGGAGAAGACACTCGTTTACAACGAGTGAGCAAGGCGCGAACAAAAGGAAAAAAAGAACCCCTTTCGGAGCTCTTCGTCACTTGTTTATTGATCTGGCCAAAACTAATTAGCGGATTTGATACGAGCAGCCTTGCCAGAGAGCTTGCGCATATAGGTGATCTTGTTGCGGCGAACTTTGCCCTTTCTGACAACCTCGATCTTGGCGATGACGGGGCTGTTGACAGGGAAGGTGCGCTCAACACCAACACCGGAGCTAATCTTGCGAACGGTGAAGGTCGCAGAGACACCAGCTCCGCGGCGCTGCATAACAACACCTTCGAAGACCTGGTTGCGCTCCTTTTTGTTCTCGATGATGCGGACGAACACTTTGATGGTGTCGCCGGAGGAGAACTGCGGGATATCATGGCGAAGCTGGCGGGCGGTGACCTCATTAACAAGATTCATGTTCATGGATGTTTCCTCCTTAAGCTTACGTTATCTCTTCAGGTACTTGCCCGTGACGAGGGTAGCGGGGCCTGCGTATCGTCTCTAAGAGACGCGTTTAGAAGTATAGGGATTTGACCTAAAGAAGGCAATAACTACTTTATGTAGAAGCCAAAAATCACGGAAAAACACCTATTCTGGCCCCTAAAATTAGCCCAAAAAGCATGGGTTTAAAAAGCCTAGATTTCATCGAATGAATAATGTTGTAAAGCATTTTTACTTAACAGCATTTTACCCTATAAAGCATTTTTACTTTACACAATAACATTTCTAGATATCATCGAAACATTATAATATGTAAAGCAAATATGCTTGACACTCTACATAAGGCCTTGTAAACTCATTCCGCAAAGGAGATAAGACTAATTATGGTTAAAATCAGATTGACCCGTATCGGCCGTCATAAAGAGCCGATGTACCGCGTCGTTGCCGCCGATTCCCATTTCGCAAGAGATGGCCGCATCATCGAACAGATCGGTTTCTACGATCCGAAGAAGGGCGTTGAAGGCGCTGAAATCAACGAAGAGCTCGCTCTCAAGTGGCTCAACAACGGTGCTGCCCCGTCCGATTCCGTCCGTGCTATGTTCTCTGCCAAAGGCATCATGACCAAGTACGCGGAAAGCAAAAAGGCCAGCAAGTAATGGACCGCAACTACGACGCCATTTTGCATCCCATCATTGACCCGCTTGTGTCCAATCCGGACGCAATCATGATCAGGGTGCTTCCTGGCGAAGATGATCGCAACGTTACCGTCCTCATCGTCGCGGAAGATGACGATACCGCTCGCCTAATTGGCAAGCGCGGTGCTGTCGCTAACGCTCTCCGCGAAGTCATCGCTATCGCCCCGAAGGCAGATCCTGCCTCCAAGGACGAAGAGTACACTCAGAGGATTCATCTCAAATTTGAGTCCTTCGGAGAAGAAGACAAGTAAGACGACGGGAAGAAATTCCCGCCGTTTCTTTTTATGGAATACATCACTATCGCAAAACTAAACAAAACCTTTGGCCTCAAAGGTGAATTCCGCGCTTATAGCCTTACGGATTTCCCAAAGAAGCGCTTTGTCGTCGGCAAGAAATACATGCTCGTCAATGAAAAAACGAAGGATACTAAGGAAGTCACTTTGAAGTCCTTCCGTTTTTCCGCTCCTTGGCTCGTAATCTCTTTTGAAGAGTTCCCCACCATCAATGAAGCCGAAACATATCTTGGCTACGACGTGAACATGGATAAAGCTGAGGCAACCTTGCCTAAAGACACCTATCACATCGCAGATTTATTGGGTTGCGAAGTCTATAGCGCTGAAGGTGAGAAAATTGGCGTTGTTGACGATGTTTTCCGTTTTAGTTCCACTTATACTCTCAGAGTGAAACGTGTAGACAATAAGGACGTGCAGATTCCTTTTGTTAACCAGTTCGTCCCGACTGTCGACCTCGAAAATAAAAAAATCATCGTCAACGTGATTCCGGGGCTTCTATGAACATTACCATCCTGACTTTGTTCCCTGAAATGTTTCAGGGCTTCGCCACGAATTCCATTATGAAGCGTGCTCTCGGCAAGGGAGTCGCCTCTATTAATGTCGTCAATATTCGCGATTATACCAAAGATAAATATAACCGTACTGATACCCCGCCGGTCGGTGGAGGAGCCGGCCTAATTGAGAAGGCTCAGCCAATCGTCGATGCCCTCAATGCTAACCGCAAGCCCAACAGCCACGTTATCCTTATGTCACCCCGCGGACGTACCTATAACGAGAAAGTCGCCCAAGAATATGCCCAGCTTGAGGACCTAGTCATCATCTGCGGCCATTACGAAGGCATCGATGAGCGCGTTAACTCCTATGCCGACGAGCTTATCTCCATCGGGGATTATGTCTTAACCGGCGGAGAAATCCCCGCTATGGCTATCGCAGACTCCGTTATCCGCCTTCTTGACGGCGCCATTACCAAAGAATCCCTCGATGATGAGTCCTTCAACGATAATTTGCTTGAATACCCGCAGTACACCGAGCCATATGAATTCGAGGGCATGAGAGTTCCCGATATCCTTTATTCCGGCAATCACACTGCCATCGATAAGTGGAGAAGGAAACAAAGCCTTGCCCTCACTAGGCAATATCGTCCCGATCTATTCGCCAAGCTAACCCTTTCTAAACAAGATAAGAAATTACTTGCTGAATATGACTCCGGTGAAACCCCGAAATGGGAGATTGAAGCTCTAGAAAAGGGCAAGAAATTCGTCCATAAGTAGCAAAAAACAAAAAGCTAGGATCCGTATGGTTCCTAGCTTTTTTGTATGTACAAAAAATAGAGGCGGAATCGCTTTCGCCCCTATAGGGTCTTCGATTAGAAGAACACGCCGTTATCAGCTTTTTCTTTGATTTCAGCGCTGACGGTGAACGGGATACGAGTGGTGTATCCAGCCTTGGCGGCGACGATCATCTTGGTCGGCCAAGCGTAGATGTCGGAGTTCCAGCGGAAGACGGTGTCGTTATAGACGTCCCTTGCCGCGGTGACTTCCTGGGCAAGGTAGGAATTCTGGCGCATAGCATCGGCGATTTCAGCATGGGCCTTAAGGTCTGGATAGGATTCGAAGGCAATGTTGATGGACTTCTCAGCGGCCTGCAACTTGCTGGCAAGCTCGTTGCGATCAGCGTCGCTGATGTAGGAGCCAGAACGGTAAGCGGCGATGGCGGTGAAGGTATCCTTATCAAGGCTGATGGCTTTGTCCAGAAGCTTAGCGGTGTTCTGAAGGATGGTGACGCGCTGCTGCTGATAGTTATCGATGGTGGAGGCGTCATGTTGGATCTTCTGCTGAAGAGCAAGCAGATAGCTGCGAGCTTTGATCTTCATGATCGCGAAGATAATTCCCGGGATGATGAACGGGAACCAGAGGAAGACCTGGAATACCGTGCTTCTCCAGTCGGTGGTGACTTTGACTTGCTTGTCAATGACGTGGACGTTACGGCCTTCTTCCCTAACAGGATCGGTCATTTCATCTAATTCGTTGGGCATATGAATACTCCTTATATTTGCCTACATTATCCCCTCATTTATTTGGAGAAGATAGAAGAAAGTTGATTATCGATATTCTGGAGGGCTTGGTTATCTTTCGCCTTATCGACGAAGGTGATTAAGCCGCGTTCGAAATGGGCGAAGGCGCCGCTAGGATAAAGGTTATTGAAGCCGCCGTTTTTGAGGATTTCGCGGTAATCTTTGCGGCTAGATTTAACCTGTTTCAGCACCATCGGCGTCTGTTTCGTCCTAAGGTCATATTGGATCCAATGGACAGGAATCGTGTGCATACGGCCATCATTGCCCATCTTGCTGACATAGTCGATCATCGGGGTGGTCTTATAGCTATAGGACTTGATGAGGACATCATCGGTCGCCCCGATGCGGGTAACCTTATCGGCCTTTAGGATCAGCGGCAAGCTGGGATCGGCTTCCTTCGGGATGAAGGCATCCTGCTCAATGCCGTTGGCCATCGCCTCCTGCTCATAGGAGGTGTAGTTGCCGGGAAGGATATCCTTATAGATATATTCCGTGCTCTTATGCAGCTGATATAGCGGGATGGAGAGCAGTGGGGCAAGGTCATAATAGAGGCCTTTGATATAGGCATCGCAGTAGGCAACGAAACGGGTTCTCATCTCATCGACGTCATAGCCTTCGAAATAGCTCGGGTCGACGTTGTAGTCGAAGCCCTGGGAATGGGCGGAGGCGACGGAGTTGATCATGCCGTCTTTCACCATGTAGAAGTCATCGCCGAATGGGGTCGGATCTTCAAGAAGCTCCAATTCGTTCTTCTGAGCCAGCGGGGTGAACAGAAGGCGGAATTCGACTTCGTTATCGCGGTCGCTGCCGCCGAAGAAGACCTCAAACTCGTCATTGCCCATGGTCATATAGGTTCCGCCATTGGCCACGGCTTTTTGGGCTTTCTTGGCAAGTTCCTTCGCGCCTTTTTCCACAGCTTTGCGACGTTCATGCTCATCCAGTTTATGGGCATTGGACGGGGATCGGCTAAAATGCAGATGGGGCGCGGCTTCGTTGGCATAGATAAGCCTGGTGTCATCATGGTAGAAAGGGGCCGGGTGATAAGTAGTCGCGGTTAGCGTTTGCGTATGGGTGACCGTGCGACGGTCCTTGCCAGTTCCCTCAACCGTAGTCCAGGTAATCGTGATGGAGCCGATATAGGCCTTATTGTGGACACTGACGTTACGGACCTTCTCCAAGACGAAGGGATTGCCCTGGATGTGGCCAGAGATAACGCCCAAAACGGAGGTATCATCCTTTTCGCCGATCGGAAAATTGAATTTATCCACAAGATAGGCGAGGGTCGAAGAGGAGAAATACTCATCGAGATCGATAAGCGGGGTCGCACTCTCCATGATGCGGGAAGGCATATTCCAATCGAAGTCGGCATTAAGGGGAGCCATGTCGCCATAGCAGACCTGCAATGCCATATCGGCTTTTTGCTTCAGCGGGGCAATGGTCGCCTCCACAGCTTTGCTCGCCTTATGGAAATGCACCCAGCCGAATATGCAGGATAGGCCTAAGACGAAGGTTATGACTCCTGCGACGATAAGAGGAGTCGAAGTCGCGCGGATGCCGAGGATGAAGAGAATGAAGCCCACAATCGATAGAAGAAAGGTGAAGACGATGAAGAAAGTCATCCATCCCCTCTCTCCCGACAGCTTCTTTCTCGCCGTGGCTAACTCTTCCGCGGCTTTCTTATATTCCTTTACGTGAAGACGGTTGAGCTCGACGTCCGTCTTGGTTTTGGTCACGAGGTTGTCAAAGTACTTCTCAGCGCCTTCGTGGTATTGCTTTTGCAGGCCATGCTCGAACATCATATGGGGCTTATACAGGATATCTTCTGCCATAAAATGCCTCCTTTTGCCAAATTATAACCAAAAGGAAAAGCCGTAAGCATAATCCTTGCGGCCTTTTGTCGTTTTTTATCGGAAGTTGCCGCCCGGGAAGCCTTTCGGCATCTTGCCAGACTTCTGGTACTGCTTCATCTGCTTCATCATTTCCTTGCTGGAATCGTAGCGGCGAAGCACGCGGTTGACGTCAGCATTGGTGAGGCCACAGCCTTTGGCAATGCGGTTTTTGTGGGAGTAGCGAAGGATTTCGGGATGTCTTCTCTCATAGGGGGTCATCGAGTTGATGACGGCTTCGAAGACGACCATCTCGCGTTCAGCTTTCGCCTTCTGCTCATCGGTGAGCTTCGGCATGCCTGGGATCATCTTGGCGATGGCGCCTAGCGAGCCGATCTTCTGGACCTGCTTCATCTGCTTGAGCATATCCTCGAGGGTATATTCGCCATCGAGCATCTTTCTCGCGGTGCGTTCAGCCTCTTTCTCATCCATGACGTCTTTGGCCTTCTCAACGAGGGTGACGACGTCGCCCATGCCGAGGATTCTATCGGCCATGCGGGAGGGATAGAAGATTTCGAGATCCTCCATCTTTTCGCCCATACCGGCGAATTTGATGGGGATGCCGGTCAAATACTTAATCGATAAGGCAGAGCCGCCACGGGCGTCGCCATCGAGTTTGGACATGACGATGCCGGTGAGGCGGAGATCCTTATTAAACGCATTGGCAACGTTGACGGAGTCTTGGCCTGCCGCGGCGTCGACAAGAAGGAGAACTTCGTCAGGATGGACTTCGTGATTGATCTTCTGAAGCTCTTCCATCAAAGCCTCATCGATCTGCAAACGGCCGGCGGTATCGATGATCAAGACATCGTAGCCTTCGGCGACGGCCTTGGCCTTGGCTTGCTTTGCGATCTCCACTGGATCGGCCTGACCTAGGCTGAAGAAGGCCATGCCGACCGAGTCGGCGACGGTATGCAGCTGATCGATAGCGGCGGGACGATAGACGTCAGCGGCCGCGACCATGACCTTTTTGTTCTGCTTATGGGTCAATAGATAGCCAAGTTTACCGGCGGTGGTGGTTTTGCCAGTGCCCTGCAAGCCGACCATCATGATGATGGTGAGGCCGGATTTGGCGAAGTTTAGGCCAGTCTGGTCGGCGCCAAGCAAGGTCTCGATCTCATCATGAACGATCTTAACGACCATCTGGGACGGGTTGACCTTGGAATAGACGTCTTGGCCAATGGCTTTTTCCTTAACGTCGTTGGTAAAGGCTTTGACGACTTTGAAGTTAACGTCGGCTTCAAGGAGAGCAATGCGGATCTCCTTGAGCATGTCGTCCATGTTCTTCTCAGTGAGACGAGTCTGGCCACGTAGTTTTTTAAAGATGCCGCCAAAGCGGTCAGATAGGGATTCAAATGCCATCGGATAGGTCCTTTCCAAATTGCTGGTACAGCTCTAATTTCGTGTCGTCATCCTCAACCCTTTCAATGGCTTCCAGGGTTGCTTTGATGTCTTTCTTCTTCTCTAGAAGATGAAGTTTCTCCTCGTATTCGTGGAGTTTGGCAACGGCTTTGTTGATCGCGTCGTGTACCGCGGCGCGGGAGATGCCGTCTTCCTCGGCAATTTCGCCTAAGGATAGGTCGTAACGGAGGTATTCGTTTAGGACCTCGCGCTGCTTCGCGGTCAATAGCTGTTCGTATTGGCCGAGCAATTCGAGGGCTTCCTCACGTTTTTCCAGGAGCTCCTCTTCACTCATGGATATCCTCTCCCAGCAATAGGCCATAAAGGTATTTATCCAGGTCGAATTCCTGGAGGTCTTCCATCTTCTCGCCGAGTCCGATGAAGCGGACGGGGACGCCGAGCTCATCGCGGATAGAGAGGATGATGCCGCCTTTGGAGGTACCATCCATCTTGGTGATGACGATGCCGGTGATATTGGTGACTTCCTTAAAGGCCTTGGCCTGAAGAACGCCGTTTTGGCCAGTGGTGCCATCGATGATGAGGAAGGTCTCGTGCGGAGCGCCTTCGATCTCCTTAGAGATAACGCGGTTGATCTTGCCAAGCTCATTCATCAAGTTGGCCTTGGTTTGCTGACGGCCGGCCGTATCGACGATTACGAGGTCGATGTTGTGCTCCTTCGCGTAATGCACACCATCATAGGCAACGGAGGCGGGATCGCCATTTTCCTTGCCAACGATGATCTCGCAGCCTAGCCTTTCGGCCCAGATCTGAAGTTGCTTCACCGCGCCGGCGCGGAAGGTATCGCCTGCGACGAGGAGAACCTTCTTTCCCATATGGATATATCGATAGGCAAGCTTGGCGATGGAAGTGGTTTTGCCAACGCCATTGACGCCAACGACGAGAAGGACGGTCGGTCCTTCTTTCGCAAAGGCGATTTCGTTCTGGATGGATTCGCCTTTGGTCGCATAATCGACGAACATATCGTCGACGAGCATGTCGTTGATGGTCTTCGGATCGGTGATCTTCTCCTTTTCGGTCTCATCGAGGAGGTTCTCGATAAGGCGAAGGGAAAGATCGACGCCAACGTCGGATTCGATGAGGATCTGCTCGAGTTCTTCGAAGTAGTCCTGGTTAACCTTTGCATAACGCTTGCTGAGGTCATCAAGGCGCGAAGCGAAGTTCTTGCGGCTCTTCTCTAGGCCCTTTTCATAGATCTTGACGGAAGAGGAGTCGCTGCTGGCGGCGTTATTATCCTTTTTGGAGAACTTATTTTTTAAGAAAGAGAATAATCCCATGCTTTCACCTCACCTTTACTCAGCATCGTCTTTGCCTTTTGGGAGTGGGACGACGGACATCTTCGCAAGCGCATCTTCGGCAGCTCTGGTCTCGGCGATTTTCTTGCTGAGTCCTTCACCACGCCCGATTTCGACGTCCTCGAAGTAGACGCCCATGACGAAGATCTTGTCTTTGCCTCCGCCTCTTTCCTCCACAAGCTTATAGGAGACGCTTCTGCGGGTATCAGCCTGCATTGCCTCTTGCAGCCTGGATTTTGGATTGAGTTCCACGACGATCTTGGCGTTCTTCACCTCTTCCTCAAGGAAATTCCTTAAGAACTGGTAAGTGAAGTCCAAACCTTTATCTAGAAACATCGCGCCTAGGAAAGATTCAAAGACGTCTTCGTATAGATGCTGATTCGATTTGAAGTCGGCAGCGAAGCTTGGGCCGACGCGAATGTATTCGTCCAGGCCAAGCTTATGGCAATCCTCAGCTTCCGCGGCGGTGCGGATGAACTGGGCCTTGAGGACGCTTAGGCTGCCTTGGTCATATTCCGGATGGTAGATATAGCAAAGCTCGCTGGTGACCATGCCCACAATCGAGTCGCCAAGGAACTCAAGCCTTTCGTAATCGAAATGCTTGGTTCCGAGCAAACCGTTATAGGATTTATGGGTAAAAGCGAGCTCGTAGGTCTCAACGTGATTCGGCTCAAAGCCTAGTTTTTTAAATAGTGGCGCGTAGCGTTCGTAGGATGTTTCCATAATGGCAATGGGATTATACCCCAAAGGGGTAAGAATTTAATGCCCGTAGCGGAAAAACTAAGCCAAAGAAATACCTTCTAGGCCGTTACGGGCTTCCTGCAGGAGCTTTTTGTACTTCGGATTATCCTTATCCGCAAGAATCATGGCCGCATCATTGCGGGCGCATTCGAACATTCGGAAGTCGTCGACGAGGTTGGCGAAACGGAAATCAGGCAAGCCAGATTGTCTAACTCCAGCTAGAGTTCCCGGCCCTCTGCGGCGAAGGTCCTCTTCCGCAATGCGGAATCCGTCGTCGAAATCGGTCATAACCTTTAATTTATCGAGTTCGTCTTCGTCGTCGCCGTCATAGACGAGCAGCATCTTCGAGGGACTGCCGTCCCTGCCGATGCGGCCACGGAGCTGGTGGAGGCTCGATAAAGCGAAATGGCTGGCATCATAAACGATCATGAGGTTGGCTTCCTTGACGTCGATTCCGACTTCGATGACCGATGTGGCGACCAGAATCGGCTTCATTCCCACCTTAAAGGCGAGCATAGCCGCTTCTTTCTCCTCATTGCTCATCTTACCGTGGACAAGCGTCACGAGGCCTGGAAAGGCCGTAAGGAACCTCTGATACATCGCTTTGGCAGAGGAAAAATCCTCCTCGCCCTCCTCAATCTGGGGAGCGACGACGTAAACGCGGCGGTTTTCCTTTATTGCCTTTTTCACGCTGGCGAGAATGGAAGGGGAAGAGGAATCCACGATCGTGGTATCCACATCTCTTTTCCCACTGGGGAAATCCGTTAAGGTGGAGATGTCTAGGTCGCCATATAGCGATAACGAAAGCGTTCTTGGGATTGGGGTAGCGGACATCAAAAGCAAGTCGGCATTATCCCCTTTCGCAGCCAATAACGTCCTCTGGTTCACGCCGAACTTATGCTGTTCGTCGATGATAGCCAGCCCAAGGTTTGCATAATTGACAGCCTTGCCGAAGAGGGCGTGGGTGCCAACGACGATGTCGGCATCGCCAAATTCGATGGAGGAAAGGGCTTCTTTCCTCTCGGCGCTGCCCATCGCGCCGACAAGCAAAACGACGTTGACCTTGGTGGAGGCGAACATCTTGGTCAAATTTTCATAATGCTGCCTTGCAAGGGTATCGGTTGGAGCCATCAAGGCGCTTTGTTCGCCACGGGTATAGTTGGCATACATCGCCAAAGCGGCGACCAATGTCTTGCCCATGCCGACATCGCCTTGAAGGAGGCGGTACATGAGGCTTGGGTCATTCATATCATCAAGGATCTCCTTTAAGGCGATTCCTTGGCTTTTCGTGAGCTTATAGGGAAGGGAATAGATGAATTCCTTAAGCCTGGGGATATCGATATCGCGACGTACAGCTTTGCTTAAGGCTTTGTTTTCATTGCGGATGATCTGGTTCTTTAAGGAAAAAAGCAAAGACTCCTCGTATTTGAGGACGCGAAGGCCATCATGGATGTCCTCGATGCTTTTGGGGAAATGGCATTCATTGAGCGCGATTTCCTTATCGATGAGCTTATATTTTTCCCTCAAGTCCAGCGGGATGACGTTCGGGATAGCGCCTTGGCATTCCTTCAAGGATTTCTCCACAAGCTTGCGGAAGTTCGCGGGGAGATAGCCTTCTGGGAGCTGATAAACCGGGACCAAGGCATTGCTAGGAGCGATGACGCCTTTTTTGATGGCCAAAAGATTGAGCTGATGCCTTTTCGCATCAAAGGATCCGGAGACGGTGAAGTCAGAGGAAGCATCCAAAAAGCTGGCGAGGTAACTTCTATTCCAAGCCAAAACCTTGAATTCGATGCCCGTATCGGTCTCTAGGTAGAATGAGGTATTGCTCATGTTGCGAAAGCGCAGTGTGCTCGGTCTTCCGACGATGCGGCCATGGATAACGACCCTCTCCTTATCCTTAATATGAAGAAGGCGGTCCCTTGGGGTCAAAAGAAAAGAATCGTAGCGTCTAGGCAAGTGATAGCAGACATCCAAATAGTTCTCGATGCCCATTTGGTGGAGCAAAGCGTTTTGTTTCGCAGACGTCGTTAGTTTCACAGGCAAATTGTACCAAAAGTTTTATGAAGTAGAGAAAAACGGAGACCGATTTGGCCTCCGTTTCATGTTTTTGTTTATTCAACGCCGACGAGGAAGCTATAAACAGGCTGTCCGCCGGATCTGACGTCGACTTCGAAGTCGTCGCCATAGTCCTCATTGAGGGAATCGGAGATCTTCGCGATGTCCTCTTCGGAGATATCCTCACCGGTGATGACGGTGATAATGGAGTTATTCTTGCGAACAAGGGAATCAACGAGGTCATGCAAGGCTTCGAATTTATCGGAGACGCAACTGACGATGTTCTTATCCTTCATAGCAAGGTAGAAGCCCTTGGTGATGTGGACGCCTTCGATATCGGTGTCCTTGATCGCATAGGTAACGGAGCCGGAGCGGACGGTCTTGAGAGCGCCCTTCATATCCTTGAAGATTTCATCAGCGGACATATCTGGATTGAACTGCATGCATGCGGTGATGCCCTGCGGGATGGTCTTGGATGGAACAACCCTGGCTGAGACGCCATTCTCTTCCATGACGTCGCAGGCCTGAGAAGCGGCCATGACGATGTTGGAGTTGTTCGGAAGAATGAAGACGTTCTTGGCTTTGCAGGCCTTAATGGCAGAGATGAAGTCCTGGGTGGACGGGTTCATGGTCTGGCCGCCGGAGACGATGACGTCAACGCCGAGCTCTTTGAATAACTCATCGAGGCCAGCGCCGCTGGAGACGGAGATAAGAGCGTACTCTTTCTCGATCTTAAATTCTTCTTCATCCTCTTTCTTTTCCTTGCCGCGGCTGAGGTTTGCATTCATATCATAGGCGATCTCGCCGTGCTGGATGTTGTTGTGCTCTTCAGACATGTTCTCGATCGTGATGGTCACAAATTCACCGAACTGCTGGGCATAATTGAGCATATTGCCTGGGGTGAGAGTATGGACGTGGACTTTGACGATATCCTCATCGCGAACGGTGACAAGGGACTTGCCGTGGCTGGAGAGGAAACGGATGAAGGTCTTCTCGTTGAACTGCTTTTTGCCAGTTCCAGGCTCCGCAAGGCGTAGGATGAACTGAGTGCAATAGCCGTAGCCTTCCTCATCTTCGCTAAGCTGAGCGCCAGCATATAGCGGGATGTCGTTCTGGATTGGTTCCTGAGAAATGGTGGTGAGTTCGGAATTTCTTTCGATGACCTTGCCGTGAACGGCGGAAGCCATACCTTCCAAAATGCGGACTAAACCAGCTCCGCCAGAGTCAACGACGCCGACCTGAGCCAAAACCGGAAGAAGCTCCGGGGTGTGCTGCAAGGATTTCTTGGCCTCTTCAAGGATGTAATCCATCGCAGTCTCGATGGTGGTGGATTTCTTAACGAATTCGTTAAGCGCAGCGCTGGATTCGCGGATAACGGTGAGAATAGTGCCTTCAACCGGTTTCAAAACAGCTTTATAGGCAACTTCCTTCGCTTTCATGAAGCAAGCGGCGAGATCAAAAGCATTGAGCTCGGTCTTGCCTTGGCAGCCAAGGGAGAATCCCTTGAAAATCTGAGAGGTGATAACACCGGAATTGCCGCGGGCACCCATAAGAAGACCATGACTAAAGTTGCTAGCAACGGTGGAAAGATCATTAGACTCTTTGTTCTGAATCTCTTTCATGCCGGAGGTAGCGGTAAGGTTCATGTTCATGCCGGTGTCGCCATCTGGAACCGGGAAAACGTTCAATTGGTCTACTTCGGGATAGTGATTGTATAGATTATTTGCGCCGGAAATATACATTTCCTTAAGCGTAGTCGCGTTTATAGTTTTCATTTTTAAATCTCTTTTAGATCTTGGACGAACACGTTGACGGCAAGAATCTTGATACCGAAAGTGGTCTCCAACACGTATTTAACTTTCTTTTGCACTTCAGAAAGAACCTCAGGAATCTTCACTCCGAAGGCGCAAGAAACATATAGGTCAACTTCGTAACCCTTCTGGGTTTTACGGGCATAGACGCCTTTGTTGTATTCCTCGGCTTTCAAAAGCTCGAGAATGTTGTCTTTGATAGAGCTTTTGCTGGCCAATCCAACAACGCCATAGCATTCAAGAACAGCGTTGCCAGCAACAGAGGCAATGGCATCAATAGAGATATCGATACCGCCATATTTTGTTTCTTTAGAAATGTTTTTAGACATAGCAAATAAATTCTCGTTAAAGAGAATGCGTGACAATTATCCCACATGCCGTCTTAAAGTCAAATCTCGGCATTTTGTGCGAGGTATTTAATGCTTTTTATCAAACTTATTCTCATTATCGGATATGAATAAAGAAACAAAAAAGACCCCGCGGGAGGGGGCCGGAAAGAAAAAAGCCCGGCGGCGCGCTATTCTGACCTGGGGACCAGGCTACCTTCGCCGCTGCGGTGCTTAACTTCCGTGTTCGGGATG
>CADCPN010000027.1 GCA_902803375.1 uncultured Erysipelotrichaceae bacterium
CCCCCCCCCCCCCCGCATTTATTAGTATAGGCAATCCTTCCCTCTTTTTGGATAAAAAATATCGAAAAACGCTAAGAAAGTTATAATTTTTGAGAGTCACTCTATCCGTCAGTACTTCTTTTACCGATAGGATTCTTAAGATTTCCTATGGCAGAGTTTCCATAAGGTCCAGCCGATGCCATAGATGAATAAGGCGAATAAGCTCGCCAAGAAATGGAATAGGAAGCCATATAAACCAAAGACGAGGATGAGGATGACGATGGCGCAATTAAGGGTGGCCAAGGGGATAGCCGCATAGAGGGCGCTCCTAGATAGTTTCTTCCAGGTCGCGAAGATCGCAAAGCCCGTTAGGCCAACGTATATCTGCAATAAGCAGCAAACGATGGAAATAGTCTTGAATAAGGCGATTTGCCAGGTAGCGAAGGAGGAGGCGCTGACATTGGTGACCTGCTCAAACCTGCTGCCTACCGTAACGAATAGCCCATATAGGCCTAATCCCATAAGCACGGCGCCAGAGATAAGTAGCATCTGCTTGCCGATCTTGTTCTTCATCTTCTCTTCATCCCATTGCTCTAGGGCGCTCTCTTTGCTTTCTATAAGTATCGGGGCGTCATCGCTTTCCCTATAGAAGGCGATCTGATTGACCTTATGGGAGAAGGCATAGACGAATACCTTCGCCTCGCTTGGGGAGAGGAACATCGTGGAGACGGCCTCCCAGATGAAGACCCAGGCCGCGATGTCGAATACCTCGCTCCATAAGGAGGCATGGAAGGAATTAAGATCCCCTAGCCAGCCTTCGGTTTTGGCAAAGGCGAGGACGATGAGGATGGAAATGCCAGCGAGCACGAGGATGCAGGCGCGAAGCCTTCGCCGCTTATCCTCCCTATCGCCGCGGTAATGCTGCATCTCCAGCCCATCGTTAAAGGCATCCAAAAGCTCTACCGGCGTATAGGTACCCACTTCTTTCAAGGTGAAGTCGATATTGACGTAGGTGTCATTGGGGAACCTATCGAGGAGCTCATCGATCTCCTCATAGGTCTCATGGCTAAAATAGGGGAGGTGCTCCCTGGAAAGATGGGAATCCAAAAGGTCGTCGCCCGATTCATAATGGAGGTCGACCTCAAAGATGTTGTTCTCCTCATCATAGGGGAAATACTTCTTCGAAAGGGTCAGCTTCCTTGAGGGGCTGGCCTTCCTTTTAATTGCGTAGCTTGCCTTTTTGACTTTCTTTTGGGCGACCTGCAGATCAGAGGAGAGCTCCTCTACCTTGTCATCGATGATGTTTTCGATGTTCTCGTTCTCGTTCATACATGGTTATCTTACCCTAAATCTCACCTTTTTCTTAGGATTGCATGAAAAAACGGGCTTTCTCCATAGGGGGTAAAGCGAATTGATATACGGCAATTCTCTGCAATAGTGGGCCAATCGCTTTGCGGGGGCGGATTTCTTCTTGTTTGCTTTTTTCTCTAGCGGGTATATCGACTGGCGGGGATAGTTATAGGGATTTAGGATACCCGAGAAAGAGAAATGTATTTTCATTCACGGAAAAATGCAGGGGATTGCCGTTGCAATCTCAATTTTTCTTCTTATCGGTCTCCATCAAGATGTCGCCGATAGAGGAATAAAGGTGAGAATAGGAACCCGGGATCACGTTGACCTTCGGGATCGCCGTGCAGGGGTTGCCTTCGCATTCATGGATGCCTTGGATGGCAATGACGATGCTTAGTAATAGGCTGCGCATCTGCTCCTCTTCCTTATATTTATATAGCAAGGCAAAGGTAGAGCCAGAAAGCCTAGCGATGGCGCACCTAGAGTTTGCGCACCTTAATAGCGTATCGCCAAGAAGGCGGAGAAAGCCTTCTCCCGCCTTCTCGCCATAGTCAAGGACATACCTCGAGAAGTTAGGGACGGCGACGGTAATGACGGCGAACTTCGATTCGTGGAGCAAGGCGTCTTCTTGATAGCTGAGCAATTCATCGAAGAAGCCTCTGGAATTGGTGAGGCCGGTGATCTTGTCTTTGACGACCTCGATGGCCTTGTTTCCTTTTATAAGCTGATCCTCCTCGTCGACGAAATATCCGAAGATGCCACAGATCTTGCCATGGCGGTAGATTGGGAATTTGCAGGCCCTAATATGATGGAGCACACCTTTGATGATGCACTCTCCCGGCACGCGGAGGAAGGTCTTGCCTTTGTTTAGGACTTCCAGCTCATCATTCTTAAAGGGAGCCTCGTCCACGTGCCAGCCCATGTCCTCATCGGTTTTGCCTAAGATTTCATCCACGGAGCGGAAGCCATAGTAGCGGAGGAAGGATTGCGAGGCGCCTAGGAAGCGGCGACATTTATCCTTATAGAAGTAATGCAGATGGCCGAATTCCATGAGGTTATCGAAGATATCGGCCTTGGATAAGGGCTCTTCTTCACGCCCAAGGAGCTTAGCATCGACGAGGTCGGATCCCTGAAACAAGGCCTTCGCGACTTCCTTATCCTCGATTTCCGCCTTCTTCACCGTGTGAAGATAAAGCTGCTCCTCGGGAGAGGGGATAGCGAGGATGTTATGGACCTTCCAGGCGTAGTTGCCGTTTCTATCCTTGGTGCGGAAATAATCGTCTAGGAAGCCGATGGGGGATTCATCTAGCCTCTCCTGGAGGTTATCTAGCCTAGAGAATTCAAGGTATCTTCCTTGGTCTTCTGGGAAGATGTAGTTGCGGCAATAGGAGGCATTGCTCTTTTCCAAGCCGCTTTCCGTTTTTTCCTTAAAGACGTCAAGAAGCTCTTCGGAGGTGTCTTTCTCAACGCGGAGCAGCCTCACTTCATCATAGAGGAGATAGAGGTTGCGGAGAGCGCCTTCGTTCACCCTTCTCTCCTCTTCCACTTCGCTGGGGGTGACATCGGTCAGGCTGATGAGATTAATGACGTTGCCATTATGGGAATCAAGAGCTTTGCCATAGATGCGTAGCAGCCTATCGCCATAGGGATAGACCAAAGCCGCCTCCTCCCCAACCCTAGAAGCAAGAGACTCCAGGAAAGAGAGATACTTATCGTGAAGCTTATTCTCCTTGCGGTTAAGAAGCTTTGCGTCATCTTCCAATGACTTCACGCCAGCGCGATAGAGGACCTTCTTATAGGAATCGTTAGCAAAGAAATAGGAGATCTTGTCGTTAGATTTCTCGATTAAGGCCATCGGGACGTCGCTATCGAAGTCGATGCCTCCCATGGCGTCGAAATAGCGCCGGCTGCTTCTAGGCTCCACCTCGATCCCTTTCTCCTTTAGGCTAGCCATCGCCTCTTCAAAGGGATAGGGCTTGCCGAAATAATAGCCCTGGATCTTCTCGCAGCCTATCGAGCGCAGAAACTCAAATTGCTCTTTGGTCTCTACGCCTTCGGTGAGAGTCTGGACATGAAGGTCTTTGGCCATCTTGATGATGGCGGCGATGATTTGCCTCCCTTTTGATGAGTCATGGCGAAGGAAGGCCATGTCGATCTTCAGCTCATCGAAGGAATAGTCCTTCAGGATGTTTAGCGAGCTATAGCCAGAGCCAAAATCATCCATCCAGACCTGGTAGCCTGCGCTATGGAATTTATCGACGGCCTCGTTGATGAGCTCAGGCTCTTCCGAAAGTATCGATTCGGTGATCTCGGCGCTGATCATGTCGCGGGGGACGTTATGGCGGAGGACGCTCGTCTCCACTTTCTGGAAGACGTCGAAATAGAGGAAGTCCTGCCTAGAGAGGTTAAACGATACCGGGACGACGGGGCGCCCGGCTTTGACTTCCTGCTCATATCTAGCGCAGACCTCTTCGATGACGAAGCTATCTAGCTTATGGATCTGGCGCGTTTCTTCTAGAACCGGGATGAAAGCCGCGGGAGGGAGGACGCCTAGTTTTGGGTCTTCCCATCTAGCGAGGGCCTCAAAACCGCAGAGCTTGCCAGAAATGGCGCGGATGACTGGCTGATAATAGACTTTGATGTAGTGGTTAGCGACCGCTTCTTCGATGTGGTGGGCGATATAGGAGGAGATGCCATCGCGATGGGTCTTCTCCTCATCGTAGACGGCATAGTAGGCGTGCCCATAATCCAAAGTGATAGAATCTCCGGCGATTTTGGCTTTCTCGCAAGCGTTCTCGATCGCCTCATCTTTGCCGATAGGGAAATAGGCGCCGATGCGGAGGTCAGAGTCGACCGACTTCAGCTTATCGCCGAGCTCTTCATAGATGGCTTTTACCTTAGCTTCGATATCCTTGTTCTCAAGGAAGATGAAGAAATGGTCTTCGTTGAACCTCGAGATGAAGTCATCGGGGAACAAGGCGGATAAGGTGGAGCCCGTCAACGTCAGAAGGGAATCTCCGCCAGAAAGGCCATGCTTGACGTTATAGAGATTGAAGTTGACGAGGTCGATGAAAAGCAATGCGTATTCAGTGCCTGGATGGTTGGCGCGGCGGCTATCGGCGATGATGAGGAAGCGGTTTTTGCCCATCAAGCGGGTGACGTTATCGATATCATAGGCATAGTTGGCATCGATGGCGGAGACCAAAAAGCCAATGGCGAGATCGCCTTTGCGGCGGAAGATGAGGTCCATCGTCTCTTCCTTGCCGCCTTTGATGAGGACTTTGAAGCAGAGACGGGTCTGCTCCCATCCCCTTGCGCTTAAAGCCTCCAATACTTCCTGCAGGCCCTTGCGGTCCTGCTTCTTGGCAAAGGTAATAAGCGATTCCCCATAATAGGAGAGCGAGTCTTCTAAAGAGGAGACGCCAAGAAGAGACAAAGTCTCCTTTGACATATATAGGATCCTATAGGGGGATTTCGCCTCGAAGGCGACGACGTTGCCGGGAAGGCTATTGAGCATCTCGACGAATTCTTTAGAAAGAATCGGGCTATTTTGGTCCATGACTTTTATTATTATATAATAACGGTTTTTTCATTGTATATCTTCTGTTTGCAAAGCCACCTATGCTGTCGAGGGTTTCCTTGTCAGCTAGCCCTCAAAAGCGAAAGATTTTTGACATCGAAAACGATTTCGAGTTACAATTTTTTTCGTAATTAATACCGATACTTGCAGGGGAGAGACGCGATGAAAAGTTTTGTCGGCTATACCAAAGGGGTGAACTTAGGCGGCTGGCTCAGCCAATTTGATAGCTATAAAGAAAGCCATTTCCTTAGCTTTATCGGAGAAAGCGACTTTGAGAACATCGCGAAGATGGGATTCGACCATGTCCGCGTTCCCGTCGATTATGTCTTGCTGGAAGATGAGGTGGGAGTTAGAAATCCTTTAGGCTACGAGCTTCTTCACCAAGCCTTGTCATGGTGCCGCAAATTTGGATTGTCCATGATCTTGGATCTCCATGAGGTCTATGGCTACTCCTTTGACCCACTCAAGCATGGCGATAAAAAGAAGTTCTTCTTTGATAGGGCATTGCAGTCCCGCTTCTACAATCTTTGGGAGCAGATCGCCCACGAATTTCACAATGATGGCGATATCCTGGCCTTTGAGCTACTTAACGAGGTCGTGCCGATTGAGGTCTTCCAGGAGTGGAGAGAGATCGCCAATAAGGCCATCAAAGTCATTAGGAAAAGTTGCCCAACCCATTACATCGTCTATGGCGGGGTCTGCTATAACGCGGCGACTTCGGTGCCGCTACTAGGCAAGCCCTATGATGACCATGTCGTCTATAACTTCCACTGCTATGAGCCACTTCCCTTCACCCATCAGAAAGCCTATTGGGTCGAGAAGATGGACATGGAGCGTAGCGTCAATTATCCCGAGAAGATCGGCAAATACGTCGAGATTGCCAAGTCGCTAGATAAGAACCTCGCTCTTTTGGAGAGCAAAGACCCGAATAAGATTATCGGCAAGGAGTTCTTCGAGGAATTCTTCGCTCCGGCAATCAAAGCCGCCGAAGATTATGATGTCCCGCTATATTGCGGCGAATATGGCGTCATTGACCAAGCCCCGGTAGAAGATACCCTCCGCTGGCTAAAAGACATCAATGACGTCTTCCATAAATATGGCATCGGCCACGCGCTATGGAACTATAAGGGCAAAGACTTCGGGCTCGTCGATGGGCCAAGGGCCTCTTATTGCGAGCTCATTGCGAAGTTCTGCTAAAAGAGAAGAAAAGCGAGAAGAAACCGATAAAAGGAAACGAAGGCCTCCTTGCTTGGAAAGCAATGAAGTCTCCATAATAAAAAAAAGCGTTATGGAAGGGGGCATATGGGCAAATCTAGATCCTTTAAGGAATCGTTTGCTAGAGCGTTGCGCCGCTCGGTGTTTTACCGCGGCAACGTGATGTTCCGGTGTTACCGCAAAGACGTCTATGAAGCCAACAAAGAGTCTTTCCTCGTCTTCGCCTTAGCCGGGCTTGCCATCGCCCTTATCGTCTTGCTTTCCCGCCGGGCCATCCCTGGCCTTCCTTTGCTGCTAGTCTCAATCGGCGCCGTCGCCTATTTCGGGCTGATCCTAGCTTTCTATCCTTTGATTCGGAAGATCGATTCCGCCTACTTTATCTTGCTCTATTACGTGGGGATGACGATCCCGATATTGCTTAGCGCGATTAGCGGCACCTTCTTCGTCGAGCCCTCCAGGCAAAGTTTCACCTTCTTCCTCTACCTAATCATCTTGCCGATGTTCGTCATCGATAGGCCGCAGAGGGTCGTCGGGGATATCTTCTTAAGCCTACTCGTCTTCATTACCTGCGATTACTTCGCCAAGTTTGATAGCGATCGCCTCGTCTTCTTTGCCGACCAATATCACGGCATCGAGGCAACCGTGGCCGCGATTACCGTCTCTCTTCTTACCATCAGGGTCAGAATCAACGCCTTAGAGTCGCTGATCCTTGCAAGAGAGAAATCCCTGCACCAGGATTTGACCGGCTTAAAGAACAAGGCCGCATTTAAGAAAGATCTAGATAGCTATGTCGGCGAATCACTCGTCGTGATGATGATCGATCTCGATGACTTCAAATTCTTCAATGACCTCTATGGCCACGCCAAAGGCGATGAGCTGCTTATCCGCTTTGCGAATATGCTGCAGAAGAGGTTTGGCGAAGACCACTGCTATGGCTTTGGCGGGGATGAGTTCTTAGTACTCGCTAGCGGAGAAGACCTCTACTGTTTTGAGTCGAGGCTAGAGGAGATCAAAGAGGAGCTAGATGGCCTCTATCTTGATGGCAAAGCCATCCATCCTTCCTATAGCGCAGGCTATGTCTACGCCACCCCTTCTAGCGCGGATGAGATCTCAGAGATGTCCATTAAGGCCGACTACCTCCTATATGAAGCTAAGCGCGGAGGAAAGGCAAAATCCATGGGCGAGGCATATGAAAAGCTCAAAGGCAAAGACATCGTTGAGCTTAGCCTTTCTTACCTCACCGCGGGAAAAGCCGATCCGGAGACCGGATTGAATAGCTTTGAGTTCTTTATCGGCAAATCCAAAGAATTCCTGCATAACATCGTGGATTTCTCTAAGTGGCCGTGCCTAGTCTACTTCGATATCAACCATTATAAGCTCTATGGGGATACCCATTCCTTGGAGGAGGCGAAGGCGCTACTTAAGAAAGTCGCTAACGCCATCAAGAATGCCTATCCTTGCAAGTTGCTTTGCCACATCAACGCCGATAGGTTTGCAATGCTATCTTATGAGCAGGACTTCGCCTCTACCCTGCCCTCCCTCATAAGGAAGACGGATGCCTTCATGGATAACGAGAAGGTATATCTCATGGCTGGCGTCTATGTCCTAAATAGGGATGACGACATTGAAGAGAGCGTCGATTACGCGAGGTCTGCCATGGAGCAGCACCATAGCAGAGACCACAGGATTTCCTATTGGAACCCTGACGATGCGATAGATTTCGATAAAGAATAGCCACTTCTATTTGCCCTGCCTAATGACGGGGCTTTTTCGATAGGGAAACATAGAAACTCAAAAAAGAGTCTCTTAGGGGATCCACCTTTAGGCAAAGGTGCGTTTTCAACTAATTTGCATGCCTTTTTGCTACATAGCGTTCAAAAAAAGCCGTTTTCTATGGAAGATACTATTGGAACAAAAGGTTCAAGCTGCAGAAACTGATTCACTGATATAAATTTTCGGAGTTTTTTCGTTGCCATGAAAGCCATTATCCAATAAGCAAGGACCTATCGAATCAATCTTGTATACATTTTTAAAAAACGTTAACGAAAATCAGTGGAAACGTGAATTTTCCGTTAAAAAAATGGTTTGCTTTTTGAACACTCTAACGATAGATTACAGGGGTATACAAGGGGTTGAGCCCTCACTTCTTTATAAGAAGTAAGGGATGTTCAATTCCAAGCAGGGCAAAACCAGGGTAACTTGGCGACGCAAAACTATAGGGCCTTTTGCTAATAAGGCAGCCAGTTGCTTCTAATGCTGTTTTGTTGACGAAAGGGGGTAGAGACATGGATTCAATGGCGAAGTTGCTCTCTAAAAAGCGCAAGCGCATCCTTTTCATTGTCGCTCAGGGCCTTTTCGTCTTTACCGCCGCCATCGCTTCTATCGTCGGCACCTTCGCTTGGTTCGCCCTGAACCAGACCACCAAGGCGACTGGATTGTCCATATCCGTCAAAGCCGAAGAGGGCGTCGATATCGCCATGAAGGCCTATGGCTATGATCAGTCTACCCTCGTTGGCAAAGTCTCCGAGGATTATTCCCTTTCCAAATACGACACCGTCTTTGCCAAGAGAAATAAATACGCGGCCCTTGTCCTGGAGCTAGAAGTCAAAGGCGGAGATATAAACTCCACCGTTTCGCTATTTCGCGATACCAAGATTGAGGAATCTGGCTATACCACTTCCACCCTTTCTGACTCTCCCTATATCTCTAGCGTCCTCAACGTGAAATGCCTTATCTCGGAATCTCCGCTTATTGGCACCTCCGCTTGGAGCGAAGAGGACCTTAAGCTCGATAAGGAGCTTAGTAGCGAGCAAAAGGTCGCTGACCAGGTTTTCAAAAACGTCAGTAGCTACTTCTCTAGCGGAGAAGGCGCTGCTGATAAAGGCAAAACCTTCACTAGAGTTGAGGGCGATAACTACGTCAAAAGCGACGTCCTCACTTTTGCTGTCTCCGATTATGCCTCCTCCTCTAGCCTTTCTAACGACAGCTTCTACGTCTATCTCTATCTTAACTACGTCGACTCCTTCGTCAGGAGCGTCTCTTCCACCTCTTTCAGCGTCAAAAACGCGGAAGGCTTCCCTCTAGCGGCCGATTTGACGACCGTCTATGTGGCTTAAGAGGAAGGGCAGATCCTCATGAAGAAGGGTAGAAAGATCACTTGGAAAAAGGACAAGGCTTTCATCACCGTCCTTTCCCTTGCCATCGTTGACCTCGTCGCCCTCGTAAGCGTAGCAAGCCACGGCTTTGCCTGGTTTGCCGAGCATACCGATACGGCTAATGTCTCGCCGATCCATGGCTATTCCACCGCGGACTACTTCAATGGCGGAGATGGATCGAAAGAATCCCCTTTTCAGATCGCTTATCCTTTTCAGCTATATAACTTCGCATGGCTGCAAGATCTAGGCTACTTCAACGAGATGGCCACCGATAGCAAGGGAAAATCCACCGGAAGGATTCAGCAATACTACTTCAAGGTGGTTTTGCCAAAAGAGAATACCACGGGCAAATTGAATATGTCCGATTACCTAAATGGCCGTGCCTTGCCTCCCATTGGCAATAGCACCTACCCTTTCGTCGGCTCTTTCGACGGCAATGGCGTCGTCATCGAGAACCTATTGATTTCCAATAAGTACTCCGAGCTTTACGACCCTCCTACCGATAAAGATGGCAAATCGCTAGAGAATAGCGATGGCACGTTGAAAGACTCCAACTTTGTTGGGGCTTTTGGCGTCATCGGCAACAGCGATGAAAAAGCCACCTCTTTGGCTTGGGATAAGAATGAAAACATCGTCAAAAACGCCTATTTCGATTCCATCGATGTCCATACCGCCTCCAGCAAGACCCTTGTTGGGGTCGTTGCCGGCTATGCGGGCGGAACCATGGAAAAGTGCGGCGTCCATTACTCCTCCATCAAAGTCGGCAGCAACGTGACTAACCTGGATGGCTATGAGAACGTCTCTAAGTACTCGCTCCTTGGCGAATATAACAAAGCCTACCAATGGACCGATGCCCCAGGAGACGTTGGCTATGGCAACTCGCTAGACCTAGCGGAGATCTCAGCACGCACTTCAATGTTATCGACAAAAGACCAATTCAGCAAATTCGAATACCTGCCTCTTCGCGGAACCGGTCAGAAAAGGTCTGATGCCATCAAGACCCCCGGCGGCAGAACCGCTACCTACGTTGGCGAGCAAGCCGCGGAGACCAATATCGGCTACATCACCGGAAGCGATGTCAAGATCTCTACCGATAAGACCCTTTTTGGCAACGTTGTAAACGACACCTTCTTCAGCATCAAAGACAGCAATGGGAACTTCACGGGGAATCAAGATGAGATCTACACCACCGAAATCAAGAAAGACGACGACATCTATCTCAATACGTTTGGCTCCGAGGCCTTTCAGAACAAGAAGCCCATCCCTTTGATTCGTTTGATGTCAAGGCTCGAGGATTTCAGCGTCGATGAGACCGCCCGCGTCACCTACATTAAAGATGCCTGGATCAGCGGCAACCATTATGACCAGATCATCATCCCCGCTAGAAGCATCTGGGTTAAGCCAGTTTTGCCGGGAACGATGCGCTTCA
This sequence comes from uncultured Erysipelotrichaceae bacterium, assembly GCA_902803375.1. Classification (GTDB taxonomy): domain Bacteria; phylum Bacillota_I; class Bacilli_A; order RFN20; family CAG-826; genus Alloenteromonas. Next base: position 10,709 of record CADCPN010000027.1, read on the forward strand.
TCATCGTCTCCTGCGATGGTACCCACAACATCCTTTCTCTCAATAAGGTTGTGCGCCAAAATCCTAAAGACCTTACTAGCCGCCTTACTAGGACCGATGCGATTCCTGAGCAATACCTTCGTCTTTCTTATGGCGGGGCCGTAAGGAAGATTAACGGGGTCGATGTGAAAAGCGGCGAATATAGCAGGAAATACTTCGTTTATAGCATCCAATATGATGTTACCGAGCAGGAGGTGGCCGCCGGCACGGAGTTTGTCTTGAATAACCAAAGCAAATCTAACGGCGCCTACTTCTGGTACATGGACGTTGGCCAGAATGGCTCACAAGCAGACTTCCAGGGCAATATCACCAACGTCGATTTCCTCGCCAAAGATTCTAACGGCTTCCTCATCGGCTTTGATTCGAAGGGATATCAAGCCTCTAACGTCGGCTTCAAGATTCTTAACGCCTCAACTGGCGATAACTCCTTCTACTTTAGGCGCTCCGCCACCGCGGGCATCTATTATTACAAAGAGACTAACGGCCTAACCATCGAGAAAACCGGCAAAGGGAGCGCGACCCTTGCCTCAAGCTCTTCTTGCGAGTCCGCATAAGCAAATGGGACTGCCTACCCACGACAAACGGTAGAAGCAGCCCTTTTTGTTTGGGATGGAAAAGGCAAAGCTAAAAGGCATTGGACTAGCAATCTCCTAATCCCTTTATGTTTTTGGGGATTAGCAAGATGGTTAGCAGAAAGAAAATTCCACCGCGATGGAAGGCGGTGGAATTGGAGATTGCTAGTCCCTTATTACAAAGAGGTGTGAGCGGAACGGGCGATGACGTCAAGCTGCTGCTCTTTGGTGAGGTCGATGAACTTAACGGCGTAGCCGGAGACGCGGATGGTGAAGTTCGCGTATTCTGGTTTCTCCGGGTGTTCCATAGCGTCGATAAGCTTATCCACGCCGAAGACGTTGACGTTAAGGTGGTGGGCACCCTTAGCGAAGTAACCGTCAAGGACGCGGACGAGGGTGGAGACCCTCTCTTCCTCGTTGGTGCCAAGAGTCGACGGAGCGATGGTCTGGGTATTGGAGATGCCATCGAGGGCGAACTCATACGGAAGCTTGGCGACGGAGTTTAGGGAGGCAAGGAGGCCGTTTTGCTCAGCCCCATAAGCCGGGTTGGCGCCCGGGGAGAGCGGCTCACCAGCCTTGCGGCCATCCGGCATAGCGCCTGTAGCTTTGCCATAGACGACGTTAGAGGTGATGGTGAGGATGGAGGTGGTCGGCTCGGAGTTGCGGTAGGTGTGATGCTTCTTGATGTCGGTAATGAAGGTCTTTAGAAGCCAAGTGGCGATCTCATCGGCGCGATCATCATCGTTGCCATAGCGCGGGAAGTCGCCTTCGGTCTTGTAGTCGATGACAAGGCCAGATTCATTGCGGATCGTGGTGACTTTGGCGTATTTGATGGCGGACAAGGAGTCGACTACGTGGCTAAAGCCAGCGATGCCGGTCGCGAAGGTGCGGCGGACATTGGTATCGATGAGGGCCATCTCGGCGGCTTCATAGTAATACTTGTCGTGCATGTAGTGGATGAGGTTAAGGACGTTGACATAGGCGCCGGCGAGCCAATCCATCATCTGCTCGAACTTCTTCAGAACCTCATCGTAGTCGAGGACTTGCGAAGTGATCGGGCGATACTCCGGCCCAACCTGGACGCCAAGCTTTTCGTCAACGCCGCCGTTAATCGCGTAAAGCAAGCATTTGGCGAGGTTGGCGCGGGCGCCGAAGAACTGGATTTCCTTACCAGTCTGAGTCGCGGAGACGCAGCAGCAGATGGAATAGTCATCTCCCCAGATCGGACGCATGACATCGTCATTCTCATACTGGATGGAGGAGGTGTCGACGGAGATCTTGGCGGCGTACTTCCTGAAGTTTTCCGGAAGTCTCTTGGAGTAGAGAACGGTGAGGTTCGGCTCAGGGGAGGGGCCCATGTTCTCAAGGGTGTGGAGGAAGCGATAGTCGTTCTTGGTGACCATGGAACGGCCATCCTGGCCTAATCCAGCGACTTCGAGGGTTGCCCAGACCGGGTCGCCAGAGAAGAGAGCGTTATAGGAGGGGATACGGGCGAATTTGACCATGCGAAGCTTCATGACGAGGTGGTCGATGAGCTCTTGGGCGCCAATTTCGGTGAGAGTGCCTTCTTTAAGGTCGCGCTCAATGTAGATATCAAGGAAGGTGGAGACGCGTCCAACCGACATGGCGGCGCCGTTTTGGGTTTTGATGGCGGCGAGGTAGCCGAAGTAAAGCCACTGAACGGCTTCTTTGGCGTTGGCGGCGGGCTTGCCGATATCAAAGCCATAGGAGGCGGCCATGATCTTCATGGCGGCGAGGGCCTTGATCTGATCGGCGATCTCTTCCCTTAGGCGGATGACATCGTCAACCATGGTGCCGTCGCCGCAGTTCTGGAAATCCTTCTTCTTCTCTTCGAGCAGGCGATCGATGCCATAGAGGGCAACGCGGCGATAGTCGCCGACGATGCGGCCACGTCCATAGGTATCGGGAAGGCCAGTGACGACATGGGCGTGGCGGATGCGCTTCATCTCATCGGTATAGGCATCGAAGACCGCCTGGTTGTGGGTCTTGTGGTAGTCGTTGAAGATCTTGTCGAACTTCGGGTTGACCTGATAGCCATAGGTGGAGGCGGCCTGCTCTGCCATCTTGATGCCGCCAAAAGGCATGAAGGCGCGCTTTAGCGGCTTGTCGGTCTGAAGTCCGACGACCTTTTCTAGGCCCTTGGTCTCGACGTCGATATAGGCGGCGTCATAGGCAGTGATGGAAGAGACGACTTCGGTCTCGCAATCGAGAACGCCACCCTTGGCCCTTTCTTGTTTCTGAAGATCGAAGACCTTGGCCCAAAGGGTGTTGGTGGCCTCGGTCGGTCCCGCGAGGAAGGACGCATCGCCTTCATACGGGGTGTAGTTATGCTGGATGAAGGAGCGGACGTTGATGTCATCGACCCAATGGCCGCCTTCGAAATTTCTCCATTCTTCTCTCATTTTTTTCTAACTCCTTGCTTTTGAAGTGCACGTAATTTTACGAACCTTGTATACTTCTTTCTTTGATTTGAATCAAATTTTACGTTTATTCAGTATTCTTACCGCGTTATCGATTCTTTCTTGGCTAGGCGGGTTAAGCTCTGCCAAGAAATAGGGGATGCCGAGGGCCTCATACTTGTATTTGCCCATCTGATGGAAGGGCAAGACGTCGATGCGCTCCACGTTATAGAGGGTATCGAGGAACGCCCTAGTCCTAAGAAGGTATTCATCCTTATCCGTGATCGTCGGAACTAAGACATGCCGCACCCAGATCGGCTTCTTGATCTCATCGAGATAACGGAACATCTCGATGATGTTCTTACCGCTTTTGCCAGTGAGGGCGATATGCTCCTTTTCATCGATATGCTTGATATCGACAAGAAGAAGGTCGGTGTACTTCATCAGCTCTTGAAACTTGGCAAACCATTCGCCTTCTTTGGTGAAGGGCTCGCCGGAAGTATCGATGCAGGTATGGATGTTTTTGCTCTTGGCTTCCTTAAATAGCGCGAGTAGGAAGTCGATCTGTAGTAGCGGCTCGCCCCCGGAGACGGTGATGCCGCCATCTTTGCCCCAATACTCCTTGTAGCGGAGAGCTTTCTTTATGAGGTCATGGGAATCCATCATGTTGCTCTCCCTCTTCGCCCAGGTATCCGGGTTATGGCAATACTTGCAGCGGAGATTGCAGCCCTGGGTGAAGATCACGAATCTTGTCCCCGGGCCATCGACGTTGCCGAATGTCTCAATGGAATGAATGCTTCCTAACATTGTGATTCCTCCTAACAAAGAAATATCCTGCTTATCAAGGAAACAATTTCCTTGCAGCGGGGATATTATTGTTGATTATAGAATCGTAATCCTTGACTAAAATCAATTTTTCGTGATTTCGTTCAAGCCTTCGATATCCAGGATTCTGAAGGTGCTTTGCCCGGACTTATTGATGTAGCCCTCGTCGATGAGCTCCCCGACTTTCCTAGAGACGGTCTCTGGGCGGATAGAGAGGCTAGAGGCCATATCGTCTAGCTTTAAATGGAGCGTTAGGGAATTCTGGACTTGGCTGCAGTAAAGCAATAATCCGGCGACCTTGGCTTTTGGGGTGGATAAGGCTAGGACGCGGTTACGCTGATTGGCGTCATGAAGCTTCTTCGATAGCAGCGAGATGATGCGGATGGAGACAGGGTAAGAGGAGGCGATCTTCTCGAAGGTCTGCCTTTCTATGCAGCAATAGAGGATATCGCTACCGGCAATGCCAGAATAGGGGTAAGTGGCATCCTTATCCAAGAACAAGGATTCCCAGACCGCTTCTCCCGCCATGAAGACCCCGATGATCTTCTCATTGCCGTCTTTATCGTAGTTAACGAGCTTCATCGAGCCTTTCTGGATAAGGAAAAGGCTATCGGCCTTATCCCCTTCATGGAAGATGATGGCGCCTTTTTTCAAAGCGTTGCGCTTAGTCGCGGCCATCAGGATCTTCTGGTTCTCTAGCGATAAGTCATCGAGGATGCCGTTGCCCATAAGGCAAGGCGAGGCGCAGTTGGCACAGTTGAGGGATGGGTTTTCCATAAGAAGCGGAAATAATTCTATTGGAAATTTGATTATTCGCAAGAAAAAGGCTTTTAGATTCAAAGCCGTTTTCCTCAGTTTGCATTCTTCTTTCGCCCTTAACCTTTACTTAACGCAAAGGAAAAGTGAGCGGAAGCTCCTTTAGGGGCTATTTCATCCTAGCTAGGTTTTGAAGGACGGCCTACAAAGCCTTTTTGTAGCGAAAGTAGCGATGCATCAGAAAGAAAAAGCCCAAAGCAATCAAGCTTCGGGCGAGGATTTCGTTTCTCTTGTCGTTTAAAGGTTAGGCCAATACAGCATCAAGGTATTCCTGCTCATTCTCTAGTCGGCGCAGATAGAGGCTGAGGATTCCATCGGCAGCTAGGTAGGCGGAAGCGATGAAGCTGACGAAGAAGAGCAAGGCATTGCCGTCGGTGGCAAAGACGGTGCCGACGGAGAAGACGATGATGGCGAGGACGATTGTCATGACGAAGTTGCCGATGTAGAAGGCGTGCATGAGATCTTTGTTCTCATGCTTGCCAGCCTTAAGAAGAGAAAGGGCGACGGTGAAGGAAGCGGAGGCAGCCGTGAAGATGCTGCCGAAGACGATGGAGGCGACATAGCCTTTGACGATGGCATAAACTAGCGCTCCGCCGAAAGCGAGTATGTTGAGGGCGGAGAGTACCAATAGGATGGTCTGGACGAGGGAGATTTTAACTTTGTTCTGCATAATTTTGTTTCTTTCTGAAATCGCGAATTTTTCTCTTTGCTACGATTTCCGTGGCCTGTTATACGCGCTAAAAAAGAAGGCAAACTATGTAAACGTTTACATTTTTCTCTTGAAAACGGTTACATTTTTTCGGAGCAAAAAGTAACCGTTTTCAACTGTTTTCTATCGTTTAAGCAGTAATGAAAGCAAATGAAAAAACCTTTCCTGAAACTAGAAAGGGCTGCTTTCATCACTTTTCAAAACGGGAGAACACATATAGGAGAAGGCAATGAAGCGGAAGAGAGAAGAGATACTGCGGGTCGTTCATCATTTCCTTCACCCTCTTGAGCGGAACTAAGCCAGAATCGATATCCTCATATTCTTCTAGGCGGTTACTCTCGAAATGGTCGATCTCGGATAGGATGACGCAGTCAAGCTCATCGCTAAGGCCCTCGCTTGTGGGGCCTGGGGCAACAAGAAGCTCAACCTCTTTTAAGATGGCGCCCGATTCTTCTTTGGCTTCGCGCCTAGCGGTCTCTTCGATGGAGGAATCCTCCTGATCCATTAGGCCGGCTGGGACGCTAGTGACGTATCTTCCTATCGCCGGGCGGAACTGCTTATTCATGAGGATGGAGACATTGCCTTCTTTATCCTTTTTATATAAAAGGAGGATGACTCCATCAGGGCGAGAGGTGTTGCCGCTGTTCACAAGAAGGTTCTTCACGTCATGGCGTGAGGCCATGAAGTAACGGTACTCCTTCTTCCCACTCCCCTTATCCACTTCGTAGGTAAGGGTATAGAAATTAAGGAAGGGATGAGAGGTCTCCTTAACGATATTCACTAATTTCCAGTCCATGTTCTTTTGCCTTTCATAATCGGTCCAACTGAGAGGATTTTGCCCACCCCTTCATAGATAGCTCCATCCTTTGAGTCTCCATAGGGGAGTTATAGTCTCTTTCTGACATCAAAGTCGCGTTTTTGCCTTTGCTATCGCTTATCAAGTCGGTTCAAAGCTTAGATTGACCTCCTCAACGGTTTTATAGGTACCCTTGCGGATGCTCGTGATAGAGATGGTTGGCATAACATTCCCGCTGAGGTTACAGCAAATTTTAGAGTACGCTTCGCGTGCGTCAATATTAACGTAGGCAATTGCCCACAAATTGAAAAAGCCTGGCAAAGGCCAAGCTTTTCCAATTTTGCTTCAAGCAATTATTCTTCCGCTTCGACGATGGTGAGTTCTGCATCAGCGATGGAATCGCTATCGGGGAAGGGATAGTCATAATTGCCGACGGTGATGGTAAGGTACTCCTTATCCGAGAGGTCGAGGGAAACCTCGTAATCTTGCTCTTCGATAGTGACCTTGCCCTTATAGGAGCCGCGGAAGGTATCTGCGCCCGCTTCTTTTAAGACCTCAACCCAGGTGATTTCGTAACTATTGACTTCCCAGCCGGTGGAGTCCTCATCAAAGAGGAGGAAGGAGCCTTCTGAGGAAAGAGAGACCACGAAGGCGTTGCCAGATTCGGATTCGCCACGATATCTGCCATAGGCGGCAGAGACATCGATTGCCTCTGCGGAAACGGTGAATGGGACGCTAGCTTTGACGCCAGAGCCATCTCTAGAAGAGCAGATGATGGAGGCTTCGCCCTGTGCGATGGCGGTGACGACGCCCGTATAGGCATCGACGGTCACTACGCTAGTATCGGAAGAGGAGAACTTTACGGCTTTCTGCTTGGCATCCTCAGGGAGGACGGTGATAGAGGGCTTAGCGGAACTGGCGCCAACGTTAAGGTTGGTGCTCTCGTAGGAGACTTCGATCGAGGAGACGCGGGTGAAATCGCCGGGCTTGATGGTGATATTCACTTCCTTAGAGGCATTGGTGCGGTTCTCAGTGACCCTCACCTTGGCGGTGTGGTCAAGTCCATCTTCGGCAAGGACTGCTTTGAAGACGCCCGGCTCGAAGTACTGCTCGCCATATTCATCAGTGACGATCTTGTAGATTAAATACTTAGCGGAGTTATTAGCGACGGCGACGCCATCTTCCTCGACGATCTTATAGGAGAAATCGGCGTAGGCGTCTTTGGGAAGATAGGAGGTAGTAAGGGAGATCTCATCGAAGGATTCGACGACGAGGTTATCCTTATTCTCGATATCGAAGGAAGTGACTTCCTTATAGGATTCGAAGAGGGTGCCGCTTCCAAAGCTTGCGGTTTCTGAGGTTTTGGCGTTTTTTAGGGTGATGGTGCCGGAGAGCTTGACGGTGGTGACGGTTTTGCCGTCTTTGTCGAAGTCGCCGTTAAATAGGGCGCTTAATTGCTCCTCGGTGTCGGTAAAGAAGGCGACGCCAGTATCCGACTCGCTATAGGGAAGGGAAGCGGAGACGGATTTGCTAAAGTCGGTGACCGTGATGGCATCAGCGCTAATGGTGACGATATAGGATTTGATGTTGGTGGAGCCAACAAGTCCGCCATACCAGCTGCCAGAAAGGCGAGAATCGAAGGAAGTATCGATGGTGGATTCTTCCTTAGAGGATTCTATTATCTCTGAGGACTCGCTATCGCTAGCAGAACTTTCTCCTTCCTTGGAGGAGATAGAGGAGACGCCTCCTTCGCTAGAGGAAGCGGAGGAAACCGCCTGGGTGGGGCCGCATGAGGCAAGAGCCATCATGCTGGCGGCAAAAACGAAAAGAGCAGTCTTTTTCATTGTTTATATATTCCTTTGCATAAATCGAAGCAATTAGATGCCGGTGTCGGTGATTTTTCTGGTCACTTCCATAATGGTGATGACCATGGTGCCGTTGGGGTGAAGAGCCTTCTGTGTGTCGCTCATCCACTTGGTCGGATTATAGGTGAACCACATCTGGGCGACACTCTTGGTGTTGTTGGCCGAATTGACGCTTAAGGTGCGCTCCATGCAGATGGCGCGGGGAGATTGGCGCTCCTCGATCTCCTCCATGCGGGAAGCGGATTCGTTGAGGGCGTAGCCTTTATTCTTTAGATAAGCGACGCCTTTATCGATGACATCGCCTAAGCCATATTCAGAGATCTGCACGACGCCGCCGACGACGGAGTCATAGGTGTAGCTATAGGAGGATTTCTCGCTGATGCAGCCAACCGGGAAGGGGGTGTCTGCGGCAAGGTGGTACTTATCGAAGAAGTCGGCGGTCTTCTTATTCCAATCAGTCGGGGCTTCGATAGTTGGCATAGTCTCTAGATACCTGCTGACGGCTTCGTTTTTTGTGGAGCCGACAGAAGAGATCTCGATGGAATAAGAAGCATAGCCGCTAGAGAATGTCTTGATGGTCAAGACATCTTTCCCTTCGTTGAAACTGGCGGTGAGGCCATCGAAGTCCGTGTAGTTGTCCTTCATGCCGAGGATATAGCAGGCAAGGCTAAGCGGATAGCCATACTTCGGGTTGGTGACGTAGCTGCCATCTTCCAGCTTGTTCCAGCAAACCATAGAGCCAAGAAGGAATTCGCTTGGATCGATAACGTAATCCATGTCATAGATGAGGTCGCTGTAATGGACCGGGTCGCCATCCTCATCGACGTCATCCATTTCGGTGACGGGGCTCACCATGCCGAGGATATCGACGTTTCCGCGGTGGAAGCCATAGGAATAGATGCCATCATCCCTTTGGATGTAGCCATAATCCTGATATTTGCTTTCGGCTAGCTTCATGCCTGAGGCATAGTGGAAATAGCTGGCTTTGGGGCCGAAAAACGCTGCGGTGCCAATCTCGCCAAGAGGATCAGAGAGCTTCATCGTGGCGTTATAGCCTTCTAGCGATTCAAAGAAGGCGATTAGCTCATCATCTTCCTTTAGGCCGGTAGAGGCGGCGCCATCAGCGGCATTCGCCCTACTCGGGGCGAAAGAAGGAAGGGCGGATAATATAGCCGCCGGAAATAATGCAAATAAACGTTTCATCGTGTTTTTCTTCCTTTCTTCCTTAGTCTAAGAAGGTGAATGTCATCGTCTTTGCCTTTAAATCAAAGGAGGTATCGACGGAGAGATCGCTTGGGAAGTCGGTATCTAGTAGATAGAAGGAATGCTCGCTTTCCTTGATGAAGGAAGCCTTTAGCAGGGCGGACTCATAGACGGCGACATCCTCTTCTATCTTGGAGGCATCCTCGAAGAGGAGAGTGACCATAAAGGCGTTATGGACGCCAGTGGCGAAAGAATAGACGCCACCCTCTTTCTTTAGGTCTTTAATGGAGATGCTTTTGGCTACATTAGAGGCAACGATGGCGGGGAGGGCGGAATCGCCTTCGCGGTATTGAAACAAAGAGAGGAGATATTCGTTGGCCTCTTCTAGGCTAGCGGCCATATAGGGGGCTTCGTAGATATAGAAGTCCGCGGCGAAGATGCCATGGGGATACAGAGCCTTTTTCCTGGCGGTATCCTCTTCATCTTCGCCAACGATCTTATCTTCGGGGGTGAAGAGGAAGTCGATGCACCAGCTCTTGGCGCCTATGTGCTTCTGCTCATCCTGGGCTTTGATGGGCTTAAGGTAGCGCGAAACTGAGGCAACGGACTCGTCTTTGACGTAGTTGTTGTCGCTGCTAGTGAGGACTTTCTCATAGGCAGAGCTAGGATCATAGGCCATCGCGTAATCATTGACGCGGAACTTCTTTTCGCCGCTAAGATAGGTCAGGGTAGCGGCATAGGAGAGGCCAGGGATAAACGGCATGACGCCATAGTTCTTGAGCCTCATATCCTGCCTTTCCTGCGTGGTCCAGCTATTTCTAGCAACGGCAGGAGTATAGGAAGACTTGAAGGCATCGAAGGCTTCATAGGTCGTGGAGCCGATAGTAGAGAAGGTCGCGTTAAGCTCTACGCCGATGGTCATGTTCTGGAACTGGATGGCATTTTTGGAGAAGATGAGGTCGACGTATCTAAAGGTGCCATCCTTAAGCAATTTGTCTAAGCCAAACATCGTGGAGGTGGTCTTTAGGAAAGAGGCGTCGGTGACGTGATAGATGCCGTTTCTATTGGCTTTCTTGACGAAGATGGAGGCATCTTTGTATGCGGCGAAGATATCGGGTCCGCCAACGAGGTATTGATAAAGAACGTTAGAGGTGGCTGGGGTGGCGAGCTGGCCAAGAGTTAGGCCACTCTTAGAAGAAGAGATGGCGTAATAGCCTTCGTTAGGAATCTTGATGAGGCCGCTATCTTCGACAGATTCGGAATCGTAGTCGAAATAGACGCCTTCTTCCCCTAGGAAATAGGCGGTGGCGGTGCCTGCAAGGCGAAGCTTGGCATTGTTGGCGGAAAGCGCGCCTAGGTCCCTGACTGGGTCAGCGACATAGGGGACAAACGAAGTAATGGGGTTTGCTGCGGAGCTTTCTTCGGCATTGCTAGAGGAATTGAGAGAGGAAGATGGCGCATTTCCGCAGGCGGTAAGGGCAGTCGCGGAGAGCAAAATAAAGGTAGATTTGAGTTTCATGGTTTTTCCTTCCTTGGGAAGGTTACCACTCCAACCTGCATTTCTCACGCAAAAAACGCTTATTTTTGTAACGTCATCAAATCATGGTAAGGCTATAAGAAATCTTATTGAACTAGGCAACGACGTAAACTGACGGAATATCACGTTGTTTCTCGATGAAACGCGATATTTTCTTATTCCTTTACAAAGTGAATATTCAGCAAAGAAACTTGGATACCCTATATAAAATAAATACAAATAGTTTCGTCAATGAACATGAAACCGCTTCTTCTTTTTCATTTTGATGAAAGTGACCTTATCATCGATGGTTTTTCGTTGCCTTGCTTCATCGATGGTTATTGGTCTATCTACGTCTTATCCATAGAAACTTCATTAAGGCGAACAAAAAAGGCGGAAGCAAGTGCTCTCGCCTAAATGAAATTTAGTATTTCGTTTCCTGACGCTTATGATTGACTTCCATCTTTTTAAGATAGGCGTCTTTCGCGTCGAGGCAACTGTAGCCAAGAAGCGGAATGATATCGAGGTAGTCGAAGAGGGCTTTCTCGTATGCTTCCTTGTTGTAATCATCCTTGAGGGCAATCGCGTCTGCGTAGACCTTTAGGATAGCAGAGGTAAGGTCTTTAGAGGAAATCTTTGGAGAATAGACAATATCCTTCTCGCCTAAGGCAATGCCTAGGGAAAGGAGGAAATGCATGCCGTCAGCGTATTCGTCTAGCACCACTTCCTTCGGAGAAGAGGGCTTGAAGGACCAATACTTGAAGCAGCGGGTCTCGTTGGCGAATTCGCCAAGTTCGACTAGGAGCGCAAGCACCCTCCTCTCGAAGCTGGATTCATAGGTTACCTGGTGGTTTTTCTCGATCTCGGCATCAAGCTCAGCTTGAAGCGCATAGAGAGAGCAGAGGTCAATGCAATCAGTCATGCTCGATTTCCATCTTGCTTAGATGCCAGATGTCGCGGTTATATTCCTCGATCGTGCGGTCGGAGGTGAAATAGCCGCTAGAAGCGATGTTGATGATGGCGGCGCGAGCCCAGGCAGAAGGCTTGGCATAGAGCTCTTCGGCGGCGACGTGAGCCTTGGAGTAGGCGTTATAGTCGGCAAGGACGAAGAACTGGTCTCTCTGTCCCATGATCTCGTCGAAGATCATGCGGAAGCGATTCTGATCGCCTTCGGCCCACGGACCGGTGAAGAGGGAATCCATGATGCGCTTGACGCGGGCATCGGAGTTATAGACATCCCAGGGGTTGTAGGTACCCTCATCAACAAGAGACTGAACTTCCGCGGCGGTGAGGCCGAAGATGATCTCGTTTTCTCTGCCAGCGCGGTCGGCGATTTCGATGTTGGCGCCATCGAGGGTGCCGAGGGTGATGGCACCGTTCATCATCAGCTTCATGTTGGAGGTGCCGGAGGCTTCTTTGCCGGCGGTGGAGATCTGCTCGGAGATATCGGCGGCCGGGATGATCTTCTCGGCTAGGGTGACGCCATAGTTCTCGACGAAGACGACCTTCATGAACTTGCTCACATCCGGATCGTTATTGACGACCTTGGCGACGGCAAGGATGAGCTCGATGATCTTCTTGGCATAGATATAGCTCGGGGCGGCTTTGGCGCCGAAGATATAGGTATGCGGGATCATGGTGAAGCTCTTGTCTTCCTTTATCTTCTGGTAGAGATACATGATGTGGAAGACGTTGAGGAGCTGTCGCTTATAGGCGTGTAGGCGCTTGATCTGAACGTCGAAGATGGACTTCGGATCGATTTCGATGCCGTATTCCTTCTCGACAAAGTCGGCGAAGGCCTGCTTTCTGGCCTGTTTGACCTTAAGGAATTCCTTCTGGAAGGACTTATCATCGGCAAAGGGCTTCAGCTTGGAGATCTCGTGCTCAAAGTCGGTTTTCCAGCCTTCTCCGATCTTGGAGGAGATGGCCTTGGCGAGCTCGGGGTTCGCGTACATGAGCCAGCGGCGATGGGTGACGCCATTGGTCTTGTTGTTGAACTTCTCCGGCATGCACTTGTAGAACTCCTTGAAGGTATAGCTCTCAAGGATTTCGGTGTGGATCTTGGCGACGCCGTTGACGGAGAAGCTGGTCCAGATGGCCATGTTGGTCATGTGGATCTGGCCATCTTTGATGATGGACATGGCGTAGCGTTCGGATTCCGGGATCTTTTTCTCGGCCATGGCAAGGGCCTGGCGGCGGTTGATTTCCTCGATGATCATGTAGACGCGCGGGACGAGGGTGCGGACATACTGTACCGGCCACTTCTCGAGGGCTTCGGGCATGACGGTGTGGTTGGTGTAGGCGAAGAGCTTAGTGACGATCTTCCAAGCTTCGTCCCAGCCATAATTGTATTCGTCCATCAATAGGCGCATGGCCTCAGGGATGGCGAGGATCGGGTGGGTGTCATTGAGCTGGAAGACATAGGCGGAGGCGAAGGTGTCGAGGGTGCCGAATCTTCTGGCGTAGGATCTCATCGCAGACTGAAGTCCTGCGGAGACGAGGAAGTATTGCTGGCGGAGGCGGAGCATGCGGCCGTGTTCGGTCGAATCATCCGGATAAAGGCCGTGGCAGAGCTCTTTAAGGGTGTTGAGGTAATCTTCGAAAGACTGGTTGGTCGGAAGGTTGTTCTCACTCGGCTCAGCAGACCATAGGCGCAAGGAGTTGGCGACGCCATTGCGGTATCCCGGGACGGAAACGTCATAGGGGACGGCGCGGACGCAGATCGGGTTGGCGAGCCTCCAGCCATAGTCTCCATCGGGCTTGAGGTAGGTCTCGGCGTTGCCGTAGAACTTAACCTCGACGGCATGCTTGGGTTTTCTAACCTCAAAGACGAAGCCGTTGCTTAGCCACTGATCCGGGAGCTCGACTTGTTTGCCGCCGACGAACTTCTGGCGGAAGAAGCCGTATTCATAACGGATGGTGTTGCCATATCCAGGATAGCCAAGGGAGGCGATGGAATCGAGGAAGCAGGCGGCGAGGCGGCCAAGGCCGCCGTTGCCAAGTCCGGCATCGGCTTCCATATCCTCTAGCTCGCCGATATCGATGCCTAGTTCGGCAAGGCCGTCTCTAGCGACGGAGAAGATGCCGAGGTTCTGCATATTGGAAGTGAGGAGTCTGCCCATGAGGAACTCCATGGAGAAATAGATGAGCTGACGGTCGTTGTTGGCGATGATGTTATCGCGGCAGGCGCGCCAGTTGTAGCCGGCATAATCGCGGACCATCTCGCCGAGGATGTCATATCTCTCGGTGATGTGGCTGTCCGCGACGCTGCGGCCGTACTTCTCTTCGAGTCTTCTCTCAAAAGTCTGTTTGAAGTCTAGTTTGTTTTGGAACATGGTTTTTCCTTTCAATTTCTTTTCTTTGCTTTCATGGCAAAAAAGGAAATGCTTTGCCATTATAGGGAGTTTGATATCGGTATTCCATAGCAATGACATTTGCTAATGCGCGATTGCGTATACGCGCGAGAAATATCGATGCCGCCTTGCTTATATGAAAATGTAATGAAAACGATGAAAAAACGATATCGAAAACGTGTTCGAATAGATTCAGCGTCAAAAAAGCTTTACGAATCCGCGCTCATAAAAAGGGCTCCAATCCATCCTAATTACTTATTTACGCAGGAATATAAATTCTTTCCGTGCATTTTTTTCTTCCTAGAGGCAATGACTATGCCACAAAAGAAGGTTCCTTGGATGCAATCGTTGCTGGGGTCGCTAAGGATTTCGTCGAATCACGATTGCCGGCTTTACGCCGATGGCCTTCCTCTCCCCCGAGAGGTGTGGTGTGATTCAAATAATGTCCATTAACGAATAAAGCCCAACCCCCGCGAGGAAGGAGGCCGCGTTGGCGGCGAGAGTCAGCAAGAGTATCTCTAGCTTTCGCGGGTTTTCCTTCCGCTGCTCCCATAGATAGATCAGGGCTTCATAGATGATGACGGCGGCCTCAAGCGCCAAAAGCCAAATGTAGTAATCGCTTCTGCTATTTAGAGTATTGAAGAAAATGATGTAGTTAATCGCAAGGTTCGATGTTACGTTAGCAATAACTTCCGTTATCACAAACCTCTTCTTTTTATATCCGAAAGCGAAAAAGAAAAGAACTTCCACGATTACCGTAAGGAGACAGCCTAAGGCAATTCGCAGGTGCGGCATGGCTATTTCTTCTTTCTTAAAATCAAGACGATGATGATGGCCAATATCAAAACGAAAAGCGCGCCAATTGTCCAAAAGATGGCGGGATTTATCCCTGAAAAAGAAGAAGAGCCTTCGCTTGCCCCGGTAACGCTACTAGGCTCCATCACGACATCGAATAGCCTCATTGCTTCTTTCCTTTTCCTTTCCTTCTATATAGGATGACCGCCAAAACGATGGCGATGATCAAAAGAAGCAGCGCTCCACCTAATATCAGAAGGGGGAAGAACAAAAGGCTAAGCGGAGCAACATCATAGACCATCATCATTTTCCATCTCCTTTGCTCCATTTTACTTCCACCGCTATTCCTAGCAATAGGTTACTTGCGATAAGGGTAACGGATATGGCAAATAGGCTGCCTAAGCCTAAGGGCTCGCTATATTTGGCGAGCAAGACGCCAACAAAAAGCAAGCTGGCCAAGACGCCGAAGCCAAATCCTTTTAGCTTCGGCAAAGACTTCGATGCATAGAAAAGGGTAAACGCCATCGGGAGATTGATGCCAAGAAGGAAGATCCCTCTTCCTAGTAATGCATTTGGCCCAGCTAGGCCCAAAAGACTAAAGATGGCAGAAAGACTCAATAAGGGAATTGCCCCAAATGCATCGAGGATAAAGCCGCCAACTAGCTTTCCAGCAAAGACGAACAAGCATAGGTCTAAGGCGGGAAGATCTGCTAAGAAGCGATTGGTCAGCTCCCCGAAATTCACCCCGCCTAAGTAGGCTCTCGCAAGCACGCCTAAGCAGACGAAGGCAAAGACAAGCAGGCTTGATTTATGGGCAGGCTCTTCTTCCTTTTTTGCCTTAAAAAGAAGTTTCTCCTTCTTACGCAAGAAGGGGTAGGTTAGTCCAAGCAAAACAAGCATAGCGACCAAGATATAGGATAGAATTGGCAAAGAATAGTTAAGGGCAAGCGTCAAGCCGATAGTTCCGGTAGAGATGAATACGCCTAAAGGGGCACTGGTTTTGGTCTCCTCCAAGATGCTTTTTCCTGCATAGACATGGAAGAGCGCGTTGCCTGCCCCCACTAGAATAATCGCCCAGGGAGCCGGATAGAAGAAGCCGAGAGCAATAAGCATAATCGAAGAGAGGACGAATACTTCTTCGCGATGAAAGAAATCATCGAGCACGCCGAATAAAGGCTGCAAGGCAAAGGCGCAGAAATCATAGAGTAGCGTCAACAAAGCCACTTTGTCCATGTCTAATCCAGAGCTCG
The DNA here is from genome assembly GCA_902803375.1 of uncultured Erysipelotrichaceae bacterium. Classification (GTDB taxonomy): domain Bacteria; phylum Bacillota_I; class Bacilli_A; order RFN20; family CAG-826; genus Alloenteromonas. The sequence continues at coordinate 26,868 of CADCPN010000027.1, forward strand.
TCTTCACTAGCGTCGCCACGGCGAGGTAGTCGACGAGGAAATGAAGCAAAGAAGAGAGGAATAACGATCCTTTGAAATCCTTTTTGTAACTCGACTCAAAAGAGAGCATAAGTAACCTCTTTTGCCTTCATTATATAGTAAGGATAAAGAAAACCCCATCAAACGATGAGGTAGTTCCTTATTGGTTATTTAGCCTTCCTGCTGGAGGCTTTCTTGGTAGAAGATTTCTTGGCAGAGGATTTCTTGACAGGTGACTTCTTGGTAGGAGATTTCTTAGCAACGGGCTTAGGTTCTTCCTTTGCTATCTTAGGCGTAGGCTCTGCCTTAAGGCCATCTTTATGCTCGATGGCGCGTTTGAAGATGCAAGCGCAATAACTGCCGAGCTTGATGTCCATGTGGTGAGGACGCCCTTCCGGGCCTGGCTCAGGAAAAGAGATGGCCGGAAGGCCGTTATATTGGTTCCAGCCGCCATAGACGTCTTTATCGGAGTTGAAGATCTCGACGTAGGTGCCTTCGTTGCTGGTCCCGATGCAATAATGCTCGTAGTAATTCGGGGTCATGTTGAAGACGAAGATGAGGTCATCCTCCTCCACCTGCCTTTCGAAAGCGAAGACGGATTGGTCGGCGTTATCGACCATCAGCCATTGGAAGTGGGCGGGGTTATATTCTTCGAAGTGCATCGCCTTCTCCGAGGCATAGATGCGGTTAAGGTCCCTCACCATCCTCTTCACGGAGTCGTGCTTTGGATAGGTAAGCAGGTTCCAGGGCAAAGAGCGGTTCTCGTTCCATTCATCGAAGGAGGCGAGTTCGTTGCCCATGAAGTTCAGCTTCTTGCCAGGGTGGGCGAATTGATAGGCATAGAGGTTGCGGAGAATCGCGAACTTGGTGTCGTAATCGCCCCACATCTTGTTGAGGATGGTGCCTTTGCCATGGACGACTTCGTCGTGGCTTAGCGGCAAGAGGAAGTTCTCAGAATAGAAATAGGCCATCGAGAAGGTGAGCTTATTGTGCTCGTACTTCTTATAGATAGGATCCTTGCTGTAATACTTGAGGGTATCGTTCATCCAGCCTAGGTCCCATTTGTAGTCGAAGCCCAGTCCCCCATATTCGATGGGGTGGGTGACCTTGGTGAAGTCGGTGGAATCCTCCGCGATCATCATGACCGAAGGATGGGCATAATGGATTTTGCCGTTGAGGCGCCTAATGAACTCGGTGGCGCCGGTATTCTCGCCATTGTTCTTGTTGCCATCCCAATAGACGATGTTGCTGACGGCATCGACGCGGATGCCGTCGAAATGGAAATACTCAAGGAAGTAGTTCATCGCCGACATCAAGAAGCTGCGGACCGGGTCTTTGCCTAGGTCGAACTGCGCGCTGCCCCAAGGGGAGATCTCGTGGGCGGGGTCGCTATATTCATAAAGGCAAGAGCCATCGAATCTGCGCAAAGCATAGGAATCGGTCGCGAAGTGGACGGGGGCGAAGTCGAGGATGACGCCAAACCCTGCCTGGTGGAGGCGGTTGACGAAGGACATGAGCTGCTTCGGATTGCCATATCGAGAATCAACCGAGAAGAAGCCGGTGGCCTGATAGCCCCAGGAGCCATCGAAGGGGTACTGGGTGATCGGCATGATCTCGACGTGGGTGAATCCCGTTTCCTTCAAGTAGGGGATAAGGTAATCGGCGACTTCCTCATAGGAGGGATAGCGGTCGCCGATCTTGCCCTTCCAGGAGCCGATATGGATCTCATAGATAGACATAGGGGTGTCGAAGCAGCGGGTGCGCTTCTCCATCCAAGAAGAATCTTCCCACGGGAAGCCTTCGACGTCATATGTCCTAGAGCAGGATTGCGGGCGGAACTCGGAATAGAAGGCAAAGGGGTCAGCCTTATCCACATATTCGCCATAGCAGTTGCGGAAATGGAATTTATAGGACTGGTAGTCATGGATGCCGGGGATGAAGCATTCAAAGCATCCGCAAGGGTCGATCTTGCTCATCTTGTTGGCGCGGACGTCCCAGCCATTGAATTCGCCGATGACGGACACGTCGCTAGCAAGCGGGGCATAGAGACGGAAATAAGCGCCATAAACGCTCTTCTTCACCTTTTTGTGGCGAGTGCGGCCAGCTTTGTCGGTCAAGACGAGCATCTCTTCGATTTCCTGGTAGCCATAATGGCAGCCGAAATACTTAAAAGCATCGATGCTTTGCCCGAGCAAATAGTCAGATAGGATACCGTAAGCCATGATAACTTTTCTCCTCGAATATCGCGTTACTGCAAAGATTATAGCCTCACGCGTTTGCGCGTTAAAGATAAAGAAAGGTGTCTTTCCTATGACGGCTTCCCTGCCGCCCCATCAAAACCTGAAAATAATGTAAACGATAGAAAACGAATTTTAAAAGGTATGTTTCCATTGAATGAAAGAATGGAAACAAGAAGAAAGCAATAGAAAAGCCCAAATGGTGGGAAGGAGGGACGGGCCGAGGATACCCGAAAGGCCATTTGGGCAATTCATGAAAGGAGGATTCGTATCGACACCTTCAATATACCTGCAAAACATATGTGTTAAAGACTGTTTTTATTGGCTTCACGAAACTTTCACGCTCTTGCGATAACGAAACATTTAACAATACGTTAAACAAGCGCTTACCTTTTGCTAAAATATTCCAATCATGAAGGGGAAATTGCTATCGAAAAATTGGTTCGTGGCATCGCTATGCGCCATTTTCTTCCTCGTTTGCCTTCTTACTTCCTCCATCGCTATCCCCTTGTTCAACAGAAGCTTCATCGACCTGCAGAACGAGCCGACGATGTCGCTTAACGAGAACGGAGAATCGATTTGGGACCTCTCCGACGTCGACATGAAGACCCATCCTTTTAACGCTGGGCTCATCGGCAAAACCGCCTTCTACTACAATAGATGGGTCGTCACCGATAAGGATCAAGGCTCCCCCGACGCCTATTTGGATATGCCTACCTATTGGGAAAAGGCTGGCTTCTCCAGAAAAGGCTATGGCTCTTATGTCTTCACGATAAAGGGATTGAAGAAAAACGATGAGATCGGCTTCATGGAGAACGAGAACTCCGGGGCTTACCGCGTCTTCCTTGCCAAAAGGTATGGCGATGATAGCTGGGATAACGTCAATTACGCCCCGCTTCCTTTCTTGGTCAGGGGCAACGTCATGAAAGAGCAGGTCGACTATAGGGCCGTCTCCAATATCCCCGAGTACTTCAAGATGTATGAAGATGGCGACGTCAAAGTCTGCATCGAGGCTGGCTATAGCGAAAACGGAGGCCTCCATTCCTTGCTTAATTTCTCCAATGACACAATGGTCCTTGGCAAGATGACGAAGTTGCTTCTTACGGGATTCGGCCTTGCCATCGTCGCCATGCACATCCTTTTCACCACGATGGTAAGCCTCGTCAAACGCAGGTCAAAGCGTGCGCAGGGGTTCGCCCTTTTGGCGTTAAGCGTCGTCATCTACTTCCAGATGTCGCCGGATTTCGTCTACGCGATGAAGGGATTCGGCATCATGGCGACGCGACCCATCGGCATCACCAACACCTTCTGGACCTTCTCCGTCGCCTTGCTTTTGGGGGCCTTTCTCTTCCTTCTATATAGGGGCAGATACATCTATTACCGCTATAAGGGCGAGTTCCTTTTCCATTTCGTCTGCATCCTTACCACCGTCATGTGCTGCGTCTTCTTCACCGAATCCCCCTATGCCTGGATCATCTGCATCCCCCTTGGCATCGATTACCTAGATATCGTCTTGACCATAGGCTTCCAGGAAAAGAGGCTCTTGCGCGCGCTCCTTTATAGCGCCGTCGCGACCTCTTTGTTCGTCTTAAGCGTCCTGACGGTCCTTGATGCATCCGACATCATCCAGTTCAACATCATTGGCTACGAATCGATCTACCTTGCAGGGCTATTGGGCCTAATCGATTTCGTCTACTTCCTCACCCTTTATGAAGATGCGAATAAGGCCAACCGCGTCGCCGAATCCGAAGAGAGGCTCTCCTTCGCCAAGGAAGCCGCCTCCCTAGTGGAAGCTAGCCCCGCCTTCTTAAGCAGTTCCCTTAACGCGCTAGAGAAGACATACCATACCGAAGGCCTCATGGCCGGGGAGAGCATGCTAGGCGAGCTCTCCCGCCATCTAAGGAGAATGGTCGACGCCTCCAGCAAGCCCTTCGTCAGCTTTGACGAGGAGATCGAAGAGCTAAGCTCCTATTGCGACCTAGAAAACGAAATGGAGCCCAATTCCATCGATTTGCTCCTAGACATCAGCTACGAAGATTACGCCGTCCCGCCGATGGTGCTCGTCGAAATGCTGTCCACCTGCCTAAAGAATGGCGAAAAGGGCAACCTCATCGTCGTCAGCAGCAACCTAGACGAAGATAATAACATCACCCTCTCCTTCTCTTCGAAACAGCCTCTTGACCTAGAGCCTTTGATGGCGATGCAGATCAAGAGAATGGAGAAGATGGGCTTCACCTTCGCCAAAGCCGAAACGAGGTTCGGGCAGGCCCTCACCTTCATCAAGGAGGCGAGCCGATGAAAGACTTCATGCGTAAGATCCCCTGGCGAAGGCTAAATGGCCCCCTCATCTTCCTGCTTGGACTTTTATCCATCGTCCTCACGGCCATCTTCACGGGAGGAAGCAACCTCTCCAAGACCATCCATTTCGTCAACGGGGTCGCCGATTTCTCCTCTAACGACATCTCCGTCTCCAATGACTTCACCTATGTGGTCGGAGACGTGGACTTCTACTATAACCGCTTCATGGTATCTGAGGAGGAAAGCAACCGCGATGCCTCGCCCAGCAGGATCGCCTTCCCAAGCTTCTGGTACACCCAAGGCTATGAAAGGGATGGGTACGCCACCTACGAATTTGGAATCTCGGGCATCACCCGCGATTCCAAAATCGGCTTCCAGCTGCTTGACCCCACCTTCGCCTATGCCATTTACGCAAAGCAAGGCGATGAGGGCTACCAATTGCTATATCAAGATGGAGAGCTGAGCAAGACTTCTTCTGACTATCCTACTAAAAAGCAGCTTGCCCCAAGCTTCGTCGAGATGAAAAACGGCAATACGCGCCTAAGCATCGCCATCGAGGTCTCCTATAACCATAGCGGCGGCATCTCCAGCGTCTTCGCGGTCGTCGATTCCAAAGGCCTATCGGGCTTAAAATACTATAACGCCCTCCTGGGTTTGGGCGCCGGACTAGTCATCGCCAACTTCTTCTTGGCCTTCTTGATGTTCCTAGTCTACCGCAAGACGAAAGGCGCGGTCGGCTACCTCATCCTGGCGGTGGGCATCCTCGTCCACTTCTTCGGCTCTCGCGACGCCTTCTATATGATCTCGATGATGACCCTGCGCACATCCGCTAAGTCTTGGATGATATTGGCCTTCGTCATCTCGACGACGGTCGTCGGCACCGCCTTCTATTACTACACGCGCCAGAGGAAGATCTTCCGCGCCCCTAGATTCAGCTTCATCCTCGGGGCCGTGGTGCTTCTATCCCTCATCCTTATCCTTACTTTCGCCCCTGCCCCCTATACGGCTTTCTCATCAGCCCCAATAGCCATCTACACCGTCTACTTCCTATATGAATATGGCGTATATGGAAAGAAGCATCCCTTCTATTCCGCCTTGTTCACGTTGCTATTCACGCTGTTTGGGCTACTAAGCCTCGTTCAGTGCCTCGACTACGCCAACGCCTTCAACTTCCCGGTCCTCAACTACGAAACCTTGGTCATGGCGGCGGCGGGCCTAATCTTCAACTTCATCCACTTCCATATGCTTCGCGCCACCGCTGAGCAGGCTTTGCTCACCGCGCAGAATGAAAAGGAATATGGCCTATTGATGATGCAGGCCTCCATTAAGCAAACCACGCCCCACTTCCTCTTCAACTCCCTCGCGCTAGTGGAAAATCAATATCGGCAAGGATATGAAAGCGGCGATCAGGCGTTACACTTGTTGAAAGACAATATCGAGAAATCCCTATCGGCTTCGAAGGAGGAGCTCGTCATGTTCAATACGGAGCTAGACACCATCCGCTCCTTCGTCAAATTGATGAACCTCCGCCGCGAAGCAAGCCTTACCTTGCGCGAAGAGATCGCCTATTCCTCCTTCAAGGTACCCCCGTTATCGCTTGAGGTATTCGTGGAGAACGCATTCAAGCATGGCTACCCTAGCGGCGAAGGAGAGATCCTACTCCGCTCCTATAAATCGGGAAGGAGCGTCTTCGTCTCCATCTCCGATAAGGGGCAAGGCTTCGATTCCAGTAAGCCCATCAGTAGCGGCCACACGGGCGTGAGCAATGCGAAATTTAGAATTTCTCACACGCTAAACGGCGAAGTCGTTATAAAATCAATGCCAGGAAAAGGCACAACAGTACTCATCAAGATTCCATTACAGGAGGAAATCGAGTTATGAATAGCATGAAGATCATCGTCGTCGACGACGAAATGGCCGCGTTGAACACATTCCTTTATAACATGGTCGACCGTCAGGACATTCAGGTCCAGATGTTCTTGAATGACCCGGAGGCGTCCATCGAATACGCGAAGAATAACCAGGTGGATGCCGCCTTCCTCGACATTCAGATGCCGAAGATGAACGGCGTCGATTTGGCAAAGGCCCTCGTTAAGGTCGTCCCCGCCATCACCATCTTCTTCATCACGAGCTACACCTTCGACGAGCAGTCCACCGCCGCCGAGCTAGGCGCCAACTTCGGCGGCTATTGCTACAAGCCTTATAACAAGACCCTTCTTCAGAATCAGCTTAACGCCCTCCAGAATAAGCTCGTCAATAAGACCACCCGCGACGTCAGGATCCGCACCATCGAGGGCTTCGATGTCTTCGTCAACGGCGTCCCCGTCGACTTCCGCTCCAAAAAGAGCAAGGAGCTCCTCGCCTTTGGCGTCAATAAGCGCGGCGCTTATGCCACCATGGAAGAAGCCATCGCCGCCCTTTGGCCGAATAAGGATATCGAGTATGGCAAATTGTCCTATCGCGATTCCGTTTGGAAGCTGAAGAAGACCCTTAACGAGAATGGCCTAGACAACCTCGTCGAGTTCCAGCGCGGCCACTTCAAGGTCAACACCAAGGCCGCGAGCTGCGACCTCTATGAGATCTATGATGGCACCACTACCCTCACCAGCATCGTCTCCTATATGCCGGTTTATGAGTGGGCTCAGGATAACGAGGCCGTCTTGATGGACATCCTCGAGGCCAAGCTGGAGCAGAAAATGGTCAAGTAAGACCTTCTTTTTCCCCCGATAAAATTGCAGCGAATTCCCGCCAAGGCCCAAATTGGCGGGTTTTCAAAACTTTTTTGAACACCCTATATACAAACGCAAAATAAAGGCCTACACTAGCCAAGGCGGAAGTTGCTCCCTGAAATCAGCACCCCCTCGTTTGATTTTATAGCACTTGCGCCTTTTTCTTTACTCTAGTAAACAAATGATACACTTAAGGGCGTCCTGTTCTAGCCATGCAGGGGTCTTCTTAATGAACGATATAAAAAAATGCTAGAGTTTGGTGCTCTGGCATTTTCTCTAAGTGAGATGGAATCAGTATTTGGCAAGCGCGTCTTCTAGATATTCTTTCAGGATCTTCATGACGATCTGCTGAATCTCTTCCGGCGTTCTCTTGAAGCCTTCCTTGATCCAAGGATAGACGGCGCCGAAGTAATTGAATGCGACGAAGTACTTCACGTAATCGGCGTATTCGGATTCGTTGCCGGTGGGGAGGTTTTCGACAAGGCCCGCGAGCCATTCCACGAAGACGAAGGGGAGGTCGTTGTCGACGACCTGCTTCAGGAAGTTTTTCTCGGAATCGAGGAATTGGATCATCCGGCGGTTCCAATCGCCGTTTTTGCCATTATAGGGAGTAGTTTCGCAGAACTTGGCATAGCTCCAATTAAGGCGATAGATGATAAGGTCCTTCTTGCCGGCTTTGCTGCCGAAGTGACGGTAGAACGTGGATCTGCCGACGCCAGCCCTCTCGCAGATTTCGTTGACGGTGATCTTTACGTACTCTTTGCGATTCATCAAATCAAGCAACGCGTCAGCAAGGCAGAGCTTAATGAATTCGCTGTTTTGGTTTTTTCTTCTCATGAGTTTTTCCTTCAACTAAGCCTATATTAGGCTCGCACCCTTTATGGTACAAATGGTTTGCAACGTTATCGTATTACTTATTGAAACGTTTGTCACGTCCACCGCTTCTATCCTTGCCGGCCATCCTTCCGCGGCAAGCGCATAACAGGTGCGTTATTAGGTGAGCAAAGATGGAAGTTATGGTATGATGGTTCCGTTTTAACGGATGCGTAATGCATGCGTATCAAGAAAGAAGGAAATTACATGTACAAAGTCATGGCGGTCAACGCCGGAAGCAGCTCCCTTAAGTACAAGCTGTTCGAAATGCCGGAAGAGAAGGTCCTCTGCTCTGGCGTCGCCGATAGAATCGGCCACGAAGATGGCATCTTCGTCATCAAATACGATGGCAAAAAGGTTGAGGAAACCCTCCCCATCCTTGACCATACCCGCGGCGTCGAGCTCGTTCTGCAGGCCCTCACCAAGTATGGCATCGTGAAGTCCCTCGACGAGATCAAGTGCGTCGGACACCGCGTCGTCCAGGGTGGCAAATATTTCTCCCACTCCGCCGAATTCGACGCCGATACCGAAGATAAAATCGACATGCTCACCCCGCTCGACCCGCTTCACGCCCAGGCCCACCTCCTTGGCTATCGCGCCTTCAAGGCCGCTATGCCAAACGTCCCAGCCATCGCCGTCTTCGACACCGCCTTCCACCAGACCATGGAACCGGAAGACTACCTCTACCCGATCCCGTTCGAGTACACCGAGAAGTATGACGTCCGCCGCTATGGCGCCCATGGCACCTCCCACAACTATCTAGCCAACAAGGGCGTTAAGGATTATGGCGCCAAGCGCATCATCTCCTGCCACATCGGTTCCGGCTCCTCCCTCTGCGCCATCGCCGATGGCAAGTGCGTCGCCACCTCCATGGGCCTTACCCCGCTTGGCGGAGTCATGATGGGCACCCGCACCGGCGACATGGATCCCTCCGTCATGGATTACCTCGCCACCTGCACCGGCAAAGACGTCCACGAGCTCTATAACATCTTCAACAAGAAGTCTGGCTTCCTCGGCATGACCGGCATCTCCAACGATACCCGCGACATCGAAGACGCCGTCCATAAGGGAAATGAGCGCGCCATCGTCGCCTCCAAGGTCTTCGCCCGCCGCATCGCCGACACCATCGGCTCCTACTTCGTCCGCCTTGGCGGCGCCGACCTCATCATCTTCTCCGCCGGCATCGGCGAGAATGCCCCTTATTTCCGTAAGCTGATCCTTGACGACATCAAGGAAGCCCTTGGCCTAGTCATCGACTACGAAGCCAACGAGAAGGCCCGTGGCATCGAGATGGTCATCTCCAAGCCGGAGAGCAAGATCAAAGTCGTCGTCATCCCGACCGACGAAGAGGTCATGATCGCCCGTGACTGCTACACGAGGATCGTCAATGGTCGCATCTAAGCTCCCGATCTCTCCTCTTATCAAGGAGTATGGTAAGCAGCATTCCAAAGCCTACCACGCCATCTATAGGGCCATAGAAAGGTATGACCGCATCGTCGTCTTCCGCCACATCAAGCCAGATTTCGACGCCATGGGCACCCAGATGGGCCTAGTCACCTTCCTGAAAGACAACTTCCCCAACAAGGAAATCCATTTCGTCGGAGACAACCACGTCTCCTTCACCCCGCGTCTATTCCCGGAGACCGAGAAGCTAGGAAACGACTTCTTCGAAGACCGCAACTTCCTCGCCATCGTCGTCGACGTCGGAGACAAGGATAGAATCGCCGATCCCCGCTTTGTCAAAGCCAAGTACAAAGTCAAAATCGACCACCACCCCTGCAAAGCCGAGATCGCCAAGACCGCCACGGTCTGCGACCTCGATATGGCGGCGGCATCGGAGCTAGTCTGCGACTTGCTCCTTAACTGGAAAGGCAAGTTCATCTCCCCGGAAGCGGCCAGATACTTCTATATCGGCCTGGTCGGAGATAGCGGACGCTTCCTCTTCTCCTCCACCTCCCCGCATACCTTCGCGGTTGCCCAGGCCCTTCTCGATACCGGCTTCGATATGAGGAAGACCTACCTCGATATGTACGAGAAAAGCATCGATAGCCTCCGTTCCCTCGCCTATGTCCTCTCTAACTTCAAAGTCAGCGAGCATGGCGTTGCCTATTACACCCTCCCCGCCTCTGTGCAGACTCAGCTTCACATCACCCCGGAGCTAGGCAAAGAGCACGTCAACACCTTCTCCAATATCGAGGGCATCAATGCCTGGTGCTCCATCACCGAAGATCCTAACCCGAAAGACTACTGCTGGAGAATCTCCATTCGCAGCAAAGAGGTCAATATCTCCGGCGTCGCCAATAAGTGGGGCGGAGGCGGACACGATCTCGCCTCTGGCGCTAGAATCGACAGAATCGAAGACCTCGACGCCTTCATCGCCGATCTTGACGCCTTGTTTGTCCCCGCTCAATAAGACCCTTAACCGACTCTTACGGAAACAAGAGCCGGTTTTCTTTTGCTTATCCTCTCTTTTTCAGTTGTTTACAATTTGTAAAGTACTGAAAAATCAGTGGGCTTCCTAGACCCTACCAAAGCTTAGCTTTGCTATAATTACCTAGATGCAGTTCATTCCCCTTCACGTCTATACCGGTTATAGCTTCCTCAAAAGCGGCCTTTCCCTTGGGAAGCTTTTGGGCTTGAACAAGAAAGAGGGCTTATCCTTCTCCGCAATCAGCGACTTCCAGTCCATGTCTGGCTTCCCAGACCTATGCTCGCTTTCTTCTTCCATCTCCGCCAAACCCGTCTATGGCTATGACATAGAGGTCGAAGGCAATCTATATTCGCTATACGTCCTTAGCGAAGAAGGCTATAAGAACCTCATGGCCATCGACTTGAAATCCAGCGAGGGCGAGGTCTCCTTATCGTTTCTAAAAGAACACCAAGAAGGCTTGGCGGTCGTACTCTCCTCCGAGAACTCCCGCCTTCATTTCCTCTACCTCGAGCGCCAAAGCGAGATTCCTAATTACCTTATTAGTCTCAATAAAGGCATTGAAAGGTTCTATATCGGCATCCCTTATCTTCCTAACGAGATGCTTTTCGTGAATTACCTCCGCGACTTCCTTTCCTCTCACCCTTATGACTTCCTTGCCTTCCCTCATGTTAGGTATGCAAGGAAAGAGGATGCGATCGCCCTAGAAATCGTGGAGGCGATCGCCAATAATGAGACGTTAGACCATAAGTCCAAGTCGGGCGATAACTTCTACCTCACCCAGGAAGAGGCCAAAGCCTACTACAAGGAAGAGGAAATCAAAGGCAGCTACCGCTTAGCCGAGCTTGCCTCAAGCTTTGTTTTCCTTCAAAAACGCGGTGGCTTATTGAAGTTCCCTTGCCCAGATGGCTCAACGAGCGAAGAATATCTCCGCCGCCTTGCCCTAGAAGGGCTAAACAAAAAGAATCCAGGCGCTGGCAAAGAATACCTAGACCGCCTTGATTATGAGCTTAGCGTCATCAATAAGATGGGCTACGCCGATTATTTCCTTATCGTCAGCGACTATGTCCATTACGCCTTAGATCATGGCATATCCGTCGGCCCAGGTCGCGGATCCGGGGCTGGGTCGCTCGTCTCCTATTGCCTTGATATCGTCACCCCCGACCCCCTTAAATACGATTTGCTGTTCGAGAGGTTCCTTAACCCCGAAAGGCAATCCATGCCTGATATCGACGTCGACTTCGCCGATATCCGCCGCGATGAGATCGCAACCTATCTGCAAAAGAAATACGGCAAGGAGAGGGTCAGCCACATCGTCACGATGCAGACTTTCGGCGCAAAAGCCGCGCTCCGCGACATCGGCAGGGTCTTCGAATATGAGCCCCGTGAGATCGATTTGATCGCCAAGCTTATCATAGACAACACAACCTTTGCCTGGAACTACCGCAACAACGGGAAATTCAGGCAATTGCTTGATTCGGATAAATATTATCTGCAGATCGTTTCGCTCTCCGCTAAGGTGGAAGGCCTTCCCCGCCAGCCTGGCATCCACGCCGCGGGCGTCCTCCTTAACGATGCGCCGCTACAGACCGCCGTCCCCGTCCATAACGACCCCTCTTGGGGATATATCGCCGAATACGAGATGAACCACCTTGAGGAGCAGGGCTTCTTGAAGATGGACCTTTTGGGTTTGCGCAACCTCACGATTATCGATAGATGCCTCGCCTTGATTAAGCGCGATACCGGCAAAGACATCTATTACCGTACTATCCCCTACGAAGAGAAAGAGCCGATTGGCTTAATTTGCCTAGGCAAGACCATGGGCCTATTCCAGCTAGAATCCCCAGGCATGAATAGGGCGATCCGCGAGGTGCAGCCCTCCTCCTTTGAGGACATCGTGGCAATCTTGGCCTTGTTTCGCCCAGGGCCGATGAAATATATCTCTACCTTTGCCGCTAGAAAGAAAGGCTTAGAGAAGGTCAGCTACCCCTGTAAGGAGCTTGAGCCGATCCTAAAGTCCACCTACGGCATCATCGTCTATCAGGAGCAGATCATGGCCATCGTCCGCGTAATGGCGGGATTTAGCTATGGCCAGGCTGACTTATTTAGAAGAGCAATCTCCAAGAAGAACGCCGAGAAGCTTGCCTCCTTGGAGAAAGACTTCGTCAGCGGCTGCCTCAAAAACGGCCATAGCGAAGCCATCGCAAAGCAAGTCTACTCCCTTATTTACCGCTTCGCGGAATATGGCTTCAACAAGTCTCACGCCCTCTCTTACGCAGTCATCACCTGCCAGATGGCATGGCTAAAATACCATTATCCCCTCGAGTTCTATTGCGCGACCATGGATAACACCTCTAGCGGAGATACTAAGTTCTCGAGTCTAGTGAGCGAGATAAAGCGCAGCGGCTACTGTTTCTCCCTCCCTGACGTCAACCGCTCTGGCTTGCTCTTCCTTCCCCTGGATGGCAAGATCAACTTTCCGCTGCTATCGATCAAGGGAATCGGCTCCGCCTTCGTGAGGGACTTAATCGATGAGCGAAGCCATAAGCCCTTTATAGACATCTTCGACTTCGCTTTGCGCATGAAGAGGTTCCGCCTTAACCTAGCCACCTTGGTGAAGCTAGTCGATGCTGGCGCCTTTGATTCCATTAACCCTAACCGCGAATCGCTGCGGTTAGGAGCCTCGGATGCTATGACTTATGCCGAGATGCTAGCAGGGGAATCCGGGCAAGAGGTCCTGCTTGGGCTAAATTTCCCAAAGCCTGCCTTAAAAGACATCAAAGGCAACCGCATGGATGACCTCCTCGCCGAAAAGGATACCGTCGGCATGATGGTCAGCGGGTCGCCATTATTCGCGAAAGAGGATGTCATCGCCAAAAACGGATACATGTCCTTAAGCGAATTGCTGGAAAAGGGCTATGGCAAAGCCGCGGCGATCATCGCCTCCGTACATGCGATTGCCACCAAATCCGGCAAAAAAATGGCCTTCATCACCCTCTATGACGATACCAGCGAGCAAGACTTCGTGATGTTCGCGGATAGCTACTCCCGCGACTATCCTTCCCTAAAGGAAGGCAACCTCGTCGTGGTGGATGCCAAAAAAGACAATAGGAGAGAGGATAGCTATATTGCTGACTCCATCTCCTTGCTATAGGAAAGAAGGGAACACCTTATAATATGGAAAACAAAAAGAAACTAATCGTAATCGACGGCAATAGCCTTCTTTTCCGTGCGTATTTCGCGACGGCCTTCGGCGGTCCGCAGTCGATCATGAGGAGCAGCGACGGCACTCCTACCAACGCCATCTTCGCCTTCTCCAACATGATCACCAAGATAATCTCCTCCTTCACAGGCGGCGAATCTTTGTTCGTTGGCTTCGACGCGGATAGCCATACCTTCCGCAAAGCGGAGTTTGATGCCTATAAGGCCAATCGCGCTCCTTGCCCAGAAGAATTGAAGCCGCAGTTCCCGATGTCTAGGGAATTCCTCGACGCCATGGGAATCCTCCATTACGAAGAATCCGGCATCGAAGCCGATGACATCTGCGGCACCGTCGCAAAGCTAGGCAGCGCCGCCGGCTATGAAGTCACAATTTACACCAGCGATAAAGATTACCTCCAGCTCGTTGACGACAATATCACCGTTAAGCTCACCAAGAAGGGGCTTAGCGTCCTTCAGGATGTCACTCCGCTAAGCATGCCAATTGATTTTGGCTTCTCTCCGAAGCAAATCATCGACTTCAAAGGGCTCCGCGGCGACTCTAGCGATAACCTTCCCGGCATCCCTGGCATCGGCGATAAGACCGCGGTCAAGCTTATCAACGAATATGGCTCTTTTGAGCAGATCGTCGCCGCGGCAAAAGATGGCCGCATCAAAGGAAAAGTCGGCCAGAATATCATCGACAACGAGGAGCTAGGCAGGACCTGCTATCGCCTAGCCACCATCATGATCGATGCCAAATTGCCTTTTGGGCTGCAAGATACCCTATATAAGGGCTATGACTTCGCCTCTATCAGCGAATTCGCGAAGAAATATGAGCTAAAGCAATTCATTCAGCGCCTTCCGCCCAACCTAAAAAAAGGCGGGGATGGACCTAGACGCCCCGCGCTAAAGAAAGTCACTAGCCTTGCAGGCATCGCCTTCGCCTCCAAGGTCGGTTTGGCCGTAGACGTCGATGAAGCTACCTACCATGATGTCGCCCCAAGTGGCTTAGCCGTTGCCGATCAAAACGGCATCTACTACATCGATATCGAGTCGGCGAAGAAAGATGAGGCAACCAAGAGGCTGCTTGCAGATCCCAATATCAAAAAAGACGTCTATGACGCGAAGCTTTGCCTCCTCTCCCTTGCTGGAGAAGGGCTAAAGCTAGAGGGCATTTCCTTCGATTTGGTGCTTGCCGCCTATATCCTTGATTCCTCTCTCACCGCCTCTGCCCGCGTCATCTTCTCCTCTTTCGGCGTCGATGTGGCCCCAAGCAAGGAAGTGGTCGAAGACCTAGGTTTGTTCTCAGAAGGCGAGATAGAGCTAACCGGCAATATCGCCTACTATTCTCTTGCCCTAGAGGAAAAGGCCATGTCCTCGTTGAAAGAGATAGCGGCCGAGAAGCTTTATAGCGAGATCGAATTCCCACTTGCCTTCGTGCTTGCCAAGATGGAAAAGGAAGGCTTCCCCCTCAATAGAGGAGAGCTAGAGAAAATCGGCGAGACCTTCAAGGCTAAGCGAGACCAAGCCCAGGCCAAGGTCTATGAATTAGCCGGCCACCCCTTCAATATCGCCTCGCCAAAGCAAGTCGCCACCGTCTTATACGAAGAGCTGAAGCTAGGGGGCGGCAAAGACAAAGGCACCTCCGTCGATGTCTTAAAAGAGCTAGAGAAGGAAAACCCGATCGTCACCTATATCCTAAGTTTCCGTAAGTACGCGAAGCTTTGCGGCACCTATATCGATGGATTGATCCCGCACATCAAAAGCGATGGCAAGATCCACACGATCTTCAATCAGGCTCAGACCACCACGGGCAGGCTTAGCTCCTCCAACCCGAATCTGCAGAATATCAGCGCTCGGGATGAAGATGCCAAAGAGATCAGGAAAGCCTTCCATTACGAAGACGGCGACACCAAGATCCTCTCTCTCGACTATAGCCAAATCGAGCTGCGCGTCTTGGCTTCTTTGTCTAACTGCCAGTCCTATATCGATGTCTTCAACAACGGCCATGACGTCCATAGCGAGACCGCGAGGAAGATCTTCAATATCGCGCCTAACGAAGAGGTCCCCCCACTTCTTAGAAGAAGAGCCAAGGCCGTTAACTTCGCGATCATCTACGGCACCAGCCCTTTCGGCTTAGCCGAGCAGATCGATGGCACCCCATATGAAGCCAGCGCCATCATCCGCAACTTCTATTCCGCCTATCCTGAGATCGGCGAATACCTCCAATCCATCACCGATACGGTCACGCGCCAAGGCTATGTCACCACTTTGTTCGGCAGAAGGCGTTACCTGCACGAGATCAATGACCCCGTGTATGCAAAAAGGGAAGCGGCAAGGCGCGCCGCCCTCAATGCCCCTGTCCAAGGCACCGCCGCCGACCTAATCAAGGTCGCGATGCTAAAAGTCGATGAGTTCCTCTCCAAGGGCAACTACAAGACCAAGATGGTTCTTCAGATCCACGACGAGCTTCTCTTCGCCGTCCCTTCCTCTGAGGTCGAGGTTATGCTGCCTAAGCTAAAAGAAATCATGGAGAATGCGATCTCCTTGAAGGTAAAGCTATCCGCCGAAGGCGCCTATGGCGATACCTGGTATAACGCAAAAGACTAAAAAAAGGAAACGCCCATGCCCGAACTTGCTGAAGTTGAAACCGTTAGGAAAGCCCTGGAAGAAGAGGCCCTAGGCAAGCGCATCGTCTCGATCGATGTCCTTCGGAAGAAGAACATCCTCACCGGAGCCGAGAAGCTTTGCCTTGGCTTAGTGGGCGCGACTTTCATGAAGTTTGACCGCCTAGGCAAGCACCTTATCTTCCATTTCTCCAATGGCAGGGTGCTGCTTTGCCACTTGCGCATGGAAGGGAAATACTTCCTTGACCGCGTTGGCGACCCTTACCGCAAGCAGGACCTAGTCGGCTTCAATTTCCAAGATGGCAGTCGCCTTACCTATAACGACGTACGGAAATTCGGCACCTTCGAGCTATATTCTGAGGATGACTATTTCCAGAAGTCCTCTCTTTCTAAGCTAGGCAAAGAGCCCTTCGCCCTTACTAAGGAAGAGCTTTATGGCAAGCTGCAAAGAAGCTCCCGCCCCATCAAGGAGGCGATCATGGACCAGACCATCATCGCTGGCTTGGGCAACATCTACGCCGATGAGGTGCTTTTCGCCGCAAGAATCAATCCTAGAACCCCCGCCAAGGAAATTAGCCTAGAACAAGCCGATTCTATACTCAAGGAATCGGTGCGGATCCTCTATCAAGCCATTGCCTTAGGCGGCTCCACCATCAAGTCCTATCACCCCAAAGAAGGCGTGAGTGGCATGATGCAGAATCGCCTCCATGCCTATGGCAGGAAAAATAGGGATTGCGAGCGTTGCGGCACCCCCATGCATACGATCTTCATCAATGGCCGCAGCTCCACCTACTGCCCTAAATGCCAAAAGCAAGTAGGGCGTCCTTTCGTTATCGCCGTCTGCGGGCCAATCCATTCTGGCAAATCCACGGTCGCAAAATACCTCGAATCAAAAGGCTATCCCCGCTTCGATGCCGACGCTGCCGTCAAGACGCTCTACGAGGAGAAAGCCGTCCGTAAGCAGATGAAGCTTACTCTCGGCAACAAGGCAGTCTACAAAGGAGCCATCAACGTCCCCTATATCTCTAAGCAGCTTTCCGATAAGAAAAAGAAGGCAGAATGGCTAGGGTATCTCTATCCGCTAGTCAAAGAAAAAGCCGAGGAATTCATCCTCTCCCACAAAGAGGAAGAGCACGTCGTCTTAGAGGTTCCTCTCCTTTATGGCTCTGGGCTAGAGATCTTGACCGATATGGTCATCCTCGTGGATGCCTCTGCCTCTATTCGCGAAAATAGAATCAAAGAGGAAGGCAAAGACGCGGAACGTCAGATGAAGCTCAATAAGGGCTACCCGCTTGCCTACGCGAAGGCAAATGCCACCTACTTTCTCCGTAACGATGGCGACCTGAAGACACTAAAAAGCCGCATCGACGAGCTCCCGCTTCTTTAAGGAAGAGGCCTTGATCGCCATCAATAAAAGTTTCTTGAAACGCCGCTTCTAAAGGATGCCAGTAAGGATGGCATTGCTAGTTTTGCCCGGCGATGAAGGCGATTTTATACATAGGAATTCCTGCCGCCGCGATGGTCTATCTTAGTTGCCGCAAGAATGAAAAAGCCCGGTTTCCAATAGAAAAAGGGCAGGCGTGTATGCATTAATAGAGTTCAAGGCCAGAGACATCGATCTCGCCTTGCGTCCTATCCTTCAAGAATTTCTTGAACTGGCGTAGCTTTATGCCCGATATCTTCTCGCCATACATCTTCGCGACTTCATCGATGGAATAGTCGCTAGAGAAACAGGTGAGCAGCCCTGCTTTTGCTCTAGCAAGAAGGATCGGAAAGAGGATGGAAGAGAAGGTGTAATCGCTGACGAACTCGTCGCCGAAGTCGTCAAGGATCAATAAGGGGCACCTCTCTAGCCCAGACATCTTCTTATCGAAGAGCTCTTTGGCATCGTATTGTTTAGAGAAGGATAGCGATTTCAATTCCTCGATGAGGTTTCCCGTGACGCAATAGGCGATCGGCGCCGCCTTTAGGGAATAGGTGTTAGCAAAGCATGCAAGAATGAAGGACTTGCCGCTTCTAGCTTTGGCGGTTAGATAAATCCATCTATTCGACTTCCCTTTTACGATTTTCGTAAATTCTACAATCGCAGCGTTTCTCTTTGCGGATTTGTCAATGGAACGGAGATTTTTATCCTGCCAATCATCCGGGAAATCATGGTAGATGAACTTGCTGACGTAGTCTTGCCTTTGCTTTAGAAGCGGGCAAGCCTCGACTTGGCGCTTGACTTCATAGCCATCGAAGGCAAGCTTCAGGCAATAATGGGGCTGGGCTTTGTCGCAGCTATCGAATCCCGGGCAATGGTCGCAATAATGGAGGTCATCCTGGTAGTCGATTAAGACGGCGAGATTCTCCTTCACTTGGAGTTTCGAAAGGCCGAGGCCTTTGATGGCCTCGTAGACTTTCGCGTCTTCCTTTAATCCTTCTAGAGCCTGCTCTTGAAGGGAGGAGACGTTTCCAATGTCGATGTGGGGGATCTTCGCTTTTTCCATAGATTAGAATGATTATAACGTTAATTTATTTGCCTAGAGACGAGAAGATTTCGTCAAGGGCGGCATCGACTTCCTCGTCGCTGACCTCGGCTGTCTCTTTTTTGATGGCGGTTTGGGTAGCGGCTTCCTCGGAGTCGATGCCCTTCTTCTGCTCCTCCGCCTTTTTGGCTCTAGAATAGGTGCTATTGAGGTATTCCATCGCGTCGCGGGCGGTGGCGACGCCAGTTCGCGCCAAGGCGCCGGCGATTTTATCGGCATAGGCGCTAGGGAGGCGGTTGTCGTTTTTCTGCAGGACATAGTCCAGCAACGCGTTGATGACGGGGTTAGGCAAGCCGATATCGAAGGCGAGGTGCTGAATGAGTTTCATATCGCTAGAAGAGGGCTTGGTGCCGCCTTGAAGCAATGATAGCCAACGAAACGGGGTGACGGAGTCCATCATGCGGATCTTCTGAGCCAAAGCGGAAGAAGAGGAGATGACGCTTTTCTCGCCAACATGCTGACGGAGATATTTAAACGGCGCGGCGTTGCCGGCTTTGCCAGCGAGGACATCGAAATTGACGCGGGAATCCCTTCTTCTAGATGGGTCGGTCGATTCGATGACCATGTCCGCCATGACGGCGGAGTCTAGGTCATATAGGGTCGCGAGCTTTTCGATGCGGTTGATCTCCCTGGAGGAGAGGATTTCGATGTTGGAGCCGCAGGAACGGAGCTCATCGGCGAAAGCGCGGTAATCGAATCCAGTGCGGAGCTTGCCATTGCGGTGTCCGAGCATCGGCTTCGGCGAGGTCGCATAGATAGGGTCTTCGAGGTTCGGATGGAAGAAATCCTTAAATGACATCGACACCTCTTCCATGTCGGTAACCTTTTCTGCGGCCGCGTACTTCTTTTCTAGGTTTCCGACGGCGGCATTGCCGATATAGGTTCTTAGGGTGCCGGAGAACAGGGGGTCCTCAAAGAACTCCTTTGGGTCGAGCGGGGCATAGACGGAATAGACGAAGTAGCTGCTTCTTTCCGCCTCCTTGCAATAGGTGCGCACCAATCCGGTGGCCTCAAGGGCCTCTAGGGCTTTCTCAAATTGCCCAGGGGTGACTTGGAGCCTGGCGAAGAGAGCTTCGTGGTTATAGATAAGCGAGCTATCGGTAGCGGTGTCATCCATCGCCAAGGCATCGTAGGAGGCGAGCGCGAGCCCTCCGATGAGCGGGAGGTATAGATCGATGAGGTAGCCGCGATCGAGATCGCTGATGCTGCTCATCTTCCTGACTTGGTAAAAATCTTTGCTGCCGACTTTCTTCATGCTCAAAACCCCTACAAAGGCGATGCGGGTCTTATTCTAGGGCTTCCTAACTTTAGTTACAACTAAAAAATAAAGCGTTTATCGAATGTTTTAGAGGTTATCCACAGAAGAAATATAGGAGGTAACACTACATTTTGGCGTTATCCACATTTATACACATTTTTATTTGCGGGCCAACGCTAGAAAAATTGTTGGCCATAAAAGCGTTTTCACTATCACATTTGCGCACGCGTATGCGCTATAATTTCGACGATTTTTGAGGTAGCTAAATTATGATTCACAAAATCGGTGTCCTTACCTCTGGCGGCGATGCCCCAGGTATGAACTGCGCCATCCGCGCCGTTGTTCGCGCAGGCCTTAGATACGGCCTAGAAGTCTACGGCGTCAACGATGGCTATAAAGGTCTAGTCGAGGGAGACATCTTCCCGATGGACCGCAACTCCGTCAGCGATATCGTCAATCGCGGCGGCACCATTCTCCGCACTGCCCGCCTTCGCGAATTCAAGGAAGAATCCGTCAGGCAGAAGGCAGTCGATAACCTAAAGAAACTCGGCATCGACGCGCTCGTCGTCATCGGTGGCGATGGCTCCTATATGGGCGCTAAGAAGCTCACGGAAATGGGCATCAACTGCGTCGGCCTTCCGGGCACCATCGACAACGATATCGCCTCCACCGATTACACCATCGGCTTCGATACCTGCCTTAACACCATCATGGATTGCGTCGACCGCATCCGCGATACCACCGAATCCCATCAGCGTTGCGCCGTGATCGAGGTCATGGGCAACCACTGCGGCGACTTGGCTTTGTTCTCTGGCCTTGCTGAAGGCGCAGAGATGATCATCACCCCAGATCACCCAATCCCGGAAGAGGAGGTCATGGAAAGCCTTCGTAAGCTCCATGATTCCAAGAAGTCCCGCGCCATCGTCATCGTCTCCGAAAAGATCTATCCCGACATCCACGCCTTCGCCGCCCGCATCTCTGAGCAGACCGGCTTCGAAGCCAAGGCTGAGGTCCTCGGCCGCGTTCAGCGCGGCGGTTCTCCTTCCGCCTTCGACCGCATTCTCGCTGCGAGAATGGGCGCCTACGCCGTTGACGCTTTGCTTGATGGCAAAGGCGGCATCTGCGTCGGCATGGTCAACAACAAGATCGTCGATTACGACATCTATGAGGCTCTAAGCCTTCCGCGCGACAAGCATATCTCCATGCTTCGTCTCATCGATATCCTCAAATAGTCTTAAGGGGCAATTCGCCCCTTTTACTAAGCCACCATCCTTAAATAACGAAAGAGTTCAAAACTATGCTTCTAAATATCAGCAAAAAAACCAAAATCGTCTGCACCATCGGCCCAGCCACGGATAACCCCGAAGCCATCCTTGCCCTCTATAAGGCAGGCATGAACGTTCTCCGCGCCAACTTCTCCCATGGCACCCACGAAGAGCAAGGACGCAAATTCCAGATCGCCCGCGACCTCGAGAAGCAAGGCATCTACATCCCCGTCGCCCTTGACACCAAGGGCCCGGAGATCCGCTGCGGCATGTTCGAGAACGGTTCCGTCGAGATCAAGAAGGGTTCCACCATCCGCATCTCCATGGAAGAGGTCCTCGGCACCGCTGAGAAGTTCTCCGTCACCTATAAGGGCCTTTATGACGATGTTAAGGGCGGCGACCTCATCCTCATCGATGATGGCAACCTCATCCTTAAGGTAACCGCCAAAGACGAAGCAAAAAGAGAAATCGTCGTCGAGGCGCAAAACTCCCACATCCTCAAGGACCAGAAAGGCGTCAACTGCCCTTCTTCCAAGCTCTCGATGGATTACATCTCCCCCAAGGACGAAGACGATTTGAAATTCGGCGCGGAACAGCACGTCGACGCAATCTTCGCCTCCTTCACCCGCCGCGCTCAGGATGTCCTTGATATCAAGGCCGTCCTCGCCAAATACGGCGCCCCGAATATCCCGGTCATCGTTAAGATCGAGAATCCAGAAGGCGTCGAGAACCTCGAGTCCATCGTCGAAGTCGCCGATGGCGTCATGGTCGCCCGCGGCGACCTTGGCGTCGAGATACCCCCGGAAGAAGTCCCCGTTGTCCAAAAGCGCATCATCGACCTCTGCCGCAGAAAGGGCAAACCCTGCATCACCGCGACCCAGATGCTGGACTCCATGGTCTCCCATCCGCGTCCTACCCGCGCCGAAGTCTCCGACGTCGCCACCGCAATCGATGAGTCCTCTGACGCCGTCATGCTTTCCGCCGAGTCCGCCTCTGGCGCCTATCCGGTCGAATCCGTCACCATGCAGGCTAAGATCGCCCGCACCATGGAGAAGTATCTCGACTACGAGAAGCTCGCCAAGGAAGCCTATGACACCTCCGATAAGACCAATAACGACGCCATCTCTAACGCCGTAGCCAATACCGCTCTTCTAATCGGCGCCAAGCTCATCATCAACTTCACCGAGACCGGCTCTTCCACCGCCCGCATCTCCAAGGCCCGTCCTTGCTGCCCGATCATCTCCGTCACCAACAACCGCGACACCTGCATGCGCGGCGCCTTCATGTGGGGCGTCTATAGCGTCCTGCTGCAGACCTCCATGCCCGATTTCATCGAAGAGATGGAAGTCCTTGCCCTGAAGATCGCCCGCGACCTTGGAATCGAGGCCGGCAGCCCCATCATCATCGCCGGCGGCACCCCGACTGGCGCAGGCAAGACCAATTTCATGCGCATCGTCAATGTCAATGAGATCAAGGAGAACATCTAAGAATGCCAAAGGTAGTCGCATTAGATATCGGTGGAACCAACACCAGAGTCGCTTTAATCAACGATAAGCTCGAGATTGAGAAAGTCTTGATCAAACCGACCGTCGTCGGAAATCTAGACATGTTCCTCTCCTCTATTTCCTCCATCATCAAAGAAGCCATCCCTAACCTCGAGCAGGTATCCGCCATCGCTGGCGGCGTGCCTGGCCGCGTCAGATGGGACGGCTATATCTACGCGCTTCCTAACATCCATATCGACCAGATTCCCCTTGCAGAATACCTGCAGAAGGAATTCGGCAAGCCGACTTACATCATCAATGATGCCGAAGTCGCAGCCCTGGCTGAGGCCAACATCGGCCCGCTAGCCAAGGCGAAATCCCTTTATTTCATCACGATCTCTACAGGCGTCGGCGGCGCGCTTACGATCGGCGGCAAGCTCCGCTCCTCCTCTTATGAAGTCGGCCACACCATGACCTGCTATCATAACGAGATCCATGAGTTCGAGCACATGGCCTCCGGAACGGGCCTTCGTCGCCTCGCCGATATGAACGGCCTCTCCGTTGTCGATGCTAAGGAGTTCTTCTCTCTCGTCGCCAACGGCCACGAGCTCGCCAATAAGGTGTATCGCGACTGGATCAAGATGGTCGCCGAGTTCATCGAGATGAACCAGGAGAACTTCACTCCTGAGGTCTTCGCGCTTACCGGCGGCGTCATGAAGAGCGCCGACGTCTTCTGGAATGACCTCGTCAGGGCCTGCCCTAACGCCCATTTGGAGAAAGCCTCCGCCGGGCAAAACGCCGGGCTTCTCGGCGCTGGCGTCCTCGGTTTCCAGATGCTCAAAGGAAACTAATCCACCTTTAGCCCTATAGCCTTCTGCCCCTTTGGCAGAGGGCTTTTTTCATGGCGAAATCACCTCTGCCATCGATAAACGTCAATCCTTTATATTAAAGGGCTATAAAATTTAGTGTGGAGGGGCGAAAAACCTCTAAAGTTAACGCTGAAGACTAAAAGGGCCCTCTCGGGCAGGACGGGGCCTTTCTTCTCCCTTCTTGGAAGAAGGCGAGCAAGCATCAAAAGCTGATGTTATGATATCTTCCTTTTCCGTTAGTTGCTTATTGAGAGAACGCGGAATCCTCTTTTTTCTCTTCTTCTAATAACTCCGCGTGGGAATCTAGCCCAAGGCGGCGCCTTCTTGCATAGAGGAAGATGAAGGCTAAGAAGATGAGCACCTCTAGGCCAAGAGAGAGGATAAGGGAGTAAGAGATGCCATCCATGTAAGCGTATTTACATAAGGGATAGGAGACGATAAAGCAGGCGAGGGTTCCCGCTACCGAACCTACGATTAAGCCTAGCGAGCCTCCCACCGCCGCCAAAATCTGGTTAAGCACGACGAACAAAGCGGTGAAGGTGCCGGCGATAATCGTGGTCTTGAAGGTGTAGGAATATTGCAAGACCGACTTATCAAAGACAAGGCCAAGCGCCCAATCGCCTAAGAAGAAGACGGCGACATAGGATGCGGCGCCCATAAGCACGACCATGCCGATGATGGCGCCAAGCAGCTTATAGAAGGCAATGAAGTCCTTCTTTAGGTAGGTAAGCGACACCTTTGGGATGATGGGCATCAAGATGGAGCTTGCCGCGGTCTGGATAAGGACGGAGATCGTGGCGATGGAGGAGTAATAGCCAAATTCCTTCGTCGTGTACATCTTCTCAAACATCGCCTTCGGGATGGAGGGGAGGACGTTAGAGCAAAGCAAGACGATGAACAAAGGCAGGCAGACAAGCAAGATCTTGCCGACGTGGGAGAGGCGAAACTTCTTGAAGTCCAAGCGGAAGGAAGCAAATTTATAGAGGCACCATAGCTCTAGGAAGAAGATCGCGATGGCCGCGGCATCCATGAAGAGGAAGCCGAAGTTAAGCGAATGGAATAGATAGGCCCCTAGGATGAAGAAGGGGATGGCGGCCACGCCTTTGGCACTCATCAAGATGGAGCCGATATACATCTTGCCATAACGCTGGAAGGTGCCGGAGAAGATCTCAGTGAATAGCTCAAACACCTTATACACGTAGAAAAGCATGATGGTGCCGATGATATCAAGAGAATAACCCATCGCGAAGGAATAGATGACCGCGACGGCTACGCCTACTATGTTCGTTAAGGTCCTGGTGAAGAGATAATCCTCATCGGAGAACCTTCTACTGACGTCGCTAGCGTAATAAACGCGGACGTAATAGGAACCAAAGCTCGTCGCGATGTTGCTCGCGACCAAGCATAGGGAGAAGACGCCGGCCGCTTCAAAACCCAGCATGTTCGTGGTGAGGATCGAGATGATCCAGAGGCTGAACATGTAGCAAAACGTGCCTAGCAGGTTCCAGACAATATCCTTGCTTAGACCCTTTTTGGCGAACTTCTCATTGTTTTTGGTCAATTGCATCCTAGCCATTATTTCTTTTCACCGTATAGGGGGATGATCATGTCTTTCTTTAGCTCCTCCCTATCGAGGTAGGGCTTTAGGTCCTCCAGCGGGGCACTGACCATCGAGCCATCCTCCAGCTTCATGCTTCCGGCCTTCGGCTCGAAGTATTGCTTGGTGTCGCAAAATAGCTCAATCATCGCATAGCCTTGTAAAGAATCGTATTTGGAATTGAGGAATCTCTTGAGCTTTGCATTGCTATGGATGGCGTAATAAGGGATGCCATAGGCCTTGGCGAGCTTACCCATGTCGGGGAAGGTGAGGTCGCAGGATTCAGGCCCGATGCCGCAGAGCTTCCTGCCGCGGAAGAAATTGCTCTGGGACTGGCGGATGCTATGGTAGCCCCCGTTATTGAAGATCACGATCTTGATGGGGAGCTTCTGGCCGACGATGGTCTGCAGCTCCTGAAGGTTCATCTGGATGGAGCCTTCTCCCGTGAGGCAAAGCACCTGCCCGCGGTTAGAGGCGATGCTGGCGCCGATGGCGGCGGGGAGGTCATAGCCCATGGAGGCCATGCCGCTATTCTCGATGAAGCGGGTGCCCTTCTTCGTGATGAAGACCTGCCCTCCGACAACGCAGGCGGTGCCGTTGCCAGAGACGACTAGCGTCCCTTCCTTTGCGTGGGAGGAAAGCAATTCTACGGCGGCGTAGGCGTTGACGAGCTCCTTCTGGGAGCGCTGCGCCTTGCTGACGATCGGGTAGCGTCTCATCCAGGACTTGCACTTCCTCACCCAGGAATCGTGGGATCTGATCTCTTTGTCGGAGACGTAGGAGAGCAGCTTCGGGATGAAGTCGGCGAGGTCATCGTGGATCGGGAGCTCGACGTGGATGGTCGGCTTCTTCATCTCGGCCTCGTCGATGTCGACGTCGATGACGAAGGCTTCTCTCGCCCAAGAGGCGTAGTTGAAGCCGGTCTGGCGGATGGAAAGGCGGCAGCCCAAAGAAAGGATGAGGTCGCTATTCTGAACCGCGAAGTTGCCGAATCTGTCGCCGAAATTGCCGGCGCGGCCAGCGTAGAGGGGGTGATCGTTCTCGATCACGTCAGTACTGTTCCAGGCGGTGACGACCGGGCAGCCCAATTTCTCGATGAGCTGCTTATAGGAGTCATAGGAGCCAGAGAGGCGGATGGCGCTGCCGGCGTAGATGACGGGGCGCTTGGCTTTATTGATGCGGCGAAGCACCTCTTCTAGCTGCTTCTTACTGACGCCAAGCTCCACCTCGTCCTCCTTCGGGTCGTAGCCGCGGAGCTTCTCCGGGTTCACCTGGGCGCTTTGGACGTCGCCTGGGATGTCGATCCAGGTCGGGCCTTTGCGGCCGTGGGTGGAGAGGTATAGCGCCTTCTCAACGACGTAGCGGATATCGGAAGGGTCCATCACGCATTCGGCGTACTTGGTCATGGTCTTGGCGGCGGGGACGACGTTGAATTCCTGGTCGCCCATGGCGCGCAGGGGCAAGCCGGTGGTGACGCTGAAGGAATCGCGGCGGACCTGCCCGGAGATGACAATCATCGGGACGGAGTCCACATAGGCGCCGACGACGCCGTTCATGGCGTTGATGCCGCCGGGGCCGGTCGTGACGACGACGGCAGCGAGAGCGTTGTTGACCCTGGCATAGCCCTCGGCGCCGATGGCGCAGGCTTGCTCATGGTGGTTATAGATGACCTCGATGTCCTTGTGGTGCCCGAAGGCGTCGTTGAGGTGCATGGCGCCCCCTCCGACGACGGAGAAGGCTACTTTGACGCCGTATTCGGCGCAGGCGTTTGCTACATAGTCAGCAACTCTCATGGTGGTATGCTCCTTTTCCCCAAAGCGGGGTGAATGGTGGTGGCTTGCTTACTGACCTAGGCTTTTCACGCCCTCCTCAAATGGGGTGAACGCGAAGCCTTTGGCCAAAGAAAGCAGCTTGGTGAGGTCCGGATATAAATCGATGAGGCCCTCCGGGTTGGGGTTAATCTCGCTATAGCGGTAATATCCGCCCTTAAACCCCTGTGCAACGAACTCGCGTAGCGGCTTAGTCTCAGGGGAGGCGAGGTTAAGCTCGCCCTCAAAGGCATTATCGATAAGGGATAGGTAGATGAGGCGGCCGAAGTCCTCCGAAAAAAGGAAGTTCCACCTCTGGGTGCAGGGGCCTAGCTTCAGCACGGTCTTCTCCTTTTGCGCCTTAGCCAATAGGGACAGCAAGGAATTCGGCCTATCCTCGGGGCCATAGACGCTATAGATGCGGCCATGGACGTAGCGGATACCATCAATTGCGGCCTGCTTCTTCAGCCATTCCCCGAACTCGGCTTTGGCCTTGCCATAGGCGGTCTCGGGGGCGACGACGTCTTCCTTCTCGGGGCCTTTGAGTCCAAGGCGGCCATATTCGGCTTGGCTGCCCGCGAAGAAGAAGTATTTGGCGCCTAGCCTCCTTGCGAGGGCATAGACGGATTTGCTAATCTCCACGTTGGCCTGCTGGAGAGCTTCCTCGAGGCGGTCGAGGTTGCTGGTGCCGCTCCAGGCGAGGTGAAGGCAGGCGTCGATATCGCCAATCTCCTCTTTGTGGATGGCAATGTCGGCGATGTCGCCTTTGACTACCTTGACCATGGGGAAATCCGCTTCATAGGATTCCGCCCTTTCTGAGTCATGAAGGTATGCGATCACCTCGACATGGTTAGATAGCATGGCCCTGGTGATGGCCCGCCCTAGCATCCCGGAGGCGCCGGTGAGGAGGATCCTCATCGAGAGAGGAACCAGGCGATCTCCTCGTCGGTCTCCTTTTTGATCTGCTTCTTATCGCCGCTAAGATAGACCTTTGTCCACTTGGCAATAAGAGAGAGGGCCTCGTCGATATGGGTGCTTGGCCTCCAGGAGAAGGTCTTCTTGATCTTGAAGCAATCTAGGCGCAGGAAATTGGCCTCATGGGGCCCGTTGTCGCTCCTCTTCTCCCAGGAGAAACCCTGCCCGTAGATAGCGGAGAATTTGTCCATGAGCTCGCCGGTGGTGACGCAGTCGACCTCATCGGGGCCGACGTTGTAGTAGCCGGCGTAGGCGAAGTCCTGATACTGCTTCTGGCAGATGAGCAGATAGGCCAGTAGCGGTTCAAGCACGTGCTGATAGGGGCGGGTACTATTGGGGTTACGGACGAACATCGTCTGCCCCCTCTCGATAGAGCGGACAGCGTCAGGCAATATGCGGTCAGCGGCGAAATCGCCGCCGCCGATGACGTTGCCGGCCCTCGCGGTCGAGACTGGGAGGCGCCTTTCGTCGAAGAAGGACTTCTTGTAGGAATGGGTGACCAGCTCGCTGCAGGACTTGGAGTTGGAATAGGGGTCATAGCCGTCGAGGGGCTCATCCTCTTTGAAGGCGTGGGCAGAGTTCTCGGGGTTATAGTAGACCTTGTCGGTGGTGACATTGAGCAGCGACTTAACGCAAGAGGTGACGCGGACGGCCTCGAGGAGGTTCACCGTGCCCATGACGTTGGTCTCGTAAGTATAGGCGGGCTCACTGTAGGAGAGCCTTACCAGCGGCTGGGCCGCCAAATGGATGACGATTTCGGGCTGATATTGCTCGATCGCGGCCTTTAGCTTTTCATAGTCGCGGACGTCGCCCTCGATGCTCACCATCCTCTCCTTCAGCCCCAATAGGTCGAAGAGGGAGGGGGAGGTCGGGGCGGGAAGAGCGTAGCCGACGACCTTGGCACCGAAGATAAGCAGCATCTCGCAGAGCCAGCTTCCCTTAAAGCCGGTATGGCCGGTCACGAAGACCGTTTTGCCTTTATAGAAGTCAGGGTTGAATCCGTTAATCATTCCAAACCTTCCATGGCGCGTTGCCGCTATTCCAGATCTCCTCGAGCTCGTCCTTGTCGCGCTTGGTGTCCATGCAATGCCAGAAGCCCTTGTGGAGGTAGGCGTTCATCTGCCCATCGGCGACGAGGGCCTCCATCGGGGCCTTTTCGAAGGCGGTCTTGTCGCCCTCAATGTAGTCGAAGACCTCGGGCTCGCAGACCATGAAGCCGCCGTTGATGACGGCCCCGTCGACGTCGCTCTTCTCGCGGAAGGAAGCGACCTCGCCTTTGGAGTTGACGTCTAAGACGCCCTTGCTCTGGGCCACGGAGACGGCAGAGATGGTTAAGATCTTGCCAGACTTCTTATGGAAGTCGATGAGGGCGTTGAGGTCGACGTCGGAGACGCCATCGCCATAGGTGAGCAAAAACGGCTCGTTGCCGACATACTTCTTCGCGCGTTTGATGCGGCCGCCGGTCATGGTGTTCAGCCCGGTATCGAGGACGGTGACCTTCCATGGCTCCGCGTACTGCTTGTGGACGAGGACCTTGTTGTTCTTCATGTCGAAGGTGACGTCGCTATGGTGAAGGAAGTAATTCTGGAAGTACTCCTTGAGGACGTATTGCTTATAGCCGCCGAGGATGACGAACTCGTTGAAGCCGAAGGAAGAATAGTACTTCATGATGTGCCAGAGGATCGGCGCGCCGCCGATCTCGACCATCGGCTTTGGCTTGTATTGGCTCTCCTCGGAGATGCGGGTGCCGTAGCCGCCCGCCAAAATCAAAACTTTCATTGCTTTTCCCTATTGTTTTCCCTTACTTGGCGAAGAACTCGTGGATGGCTGCTGCCATGTCGGCGATCATCTCCTTGCTCATGCCGGGGTAGACGCCAAGCCAGAAGGTGCTGTTCATGATGATGTCGGTGTTAGAGAGGCTGCCGACGACGCGGTAGCCTTCGCCCGTCCTCCTCATCTCGTCAAAGCAAGGATGGCGAATGAGGTTGCCGGCGAAGAGGTTGCGGGTCTGGATGCCCTTCTTCTCGAGGAAGGCGGTGAGCTCGTTGCGGTTAACGCCTTCTTTGCAGGTGATGCAGAAGCCGAACCAGGAGGGGTCGCTGTTCTTTTCGGCAACAGGAAGGATCAGCTTGTCCTCTAGGTCCTCAAGCTGGGAATGGAGGTCGGCCCAGTTCTCCTTGCGGCGCGTCACGATGGAAGGGAGGCGATGGAGCTGAGCTAGGCCGATAGCGGCCTGCATCTCGGTGACCTTAAGGTTATAGCCGAATTCGGAATAGACGTATTTGTGGTCGTAGCCGAAGGGGAGCTCGCCGTATTGCCCGGAGAACCTCTTGCCGCAGGAGTTATCGACGCCCGGGGCACAGGAGCAATCGCGTCCCCAGTCGCGGAAGGCCTTAATGACCTTGCCTAGCAACGGGTTATTGGTGTAGACGGCTCCGCCCTCGCCCATGGTCATGTGGTGGGCCGGATAGAAAGAGGAGGTTCCGATGTCGCCCCAAGCGCCGGTTTTGCGGGTGACGCCATCGATGGTATACTCGCTGCCCATGGCGTCGCAGTTGTCCTCAATGAGCCAGAGGTTGTGCTTGCGGCAGAACTCCTTGACGGCTTTGAGGTTGAACGGGTTGCCCAAGGTGTGGGCGATCATGACGGCCTTGGTCTTCTTGGAAAGGGCGGATTCGAGCTTGGTGACGTCGATGTCGTAGCTTGGGATAGTGACGTCGACGAAGACGGGGACGGCGCCATAGTTGATGATCGGGGAGACGGTGGTCGGGAAGCCGGCGGCGACGGTGATGACCTCATCCCCGCGCTTGACTCTCCTCTCGCCCAAGGAGGTGGAGGTGAGGGCCATGAAGGCTAGAAGGTTGGCGCTGGAGCCAGAGGTGGTCAGCAATGCGGTGTGGACGCCCATGTACTCGGCTAGCTCCTTCTCAAGCTGAGCGTGGTATTTGCCGGCGGTGAGCCAGAAGTCGAGGACGGCGTCGACGCCAAGGAGAAGCTCCTCCTGGCCGAAGACGCGGCCCGCATAGCGGATCTTATCCCCGGTCTTATACTCCTTCTCCTGGAAGTTCTCTTTGAAATATTCAATTACATCAGCGTGGATTTTGTCGCGATTCTGCATAGAAAAAGCTCCTAATAAACGTGGCCATTGTACTACGCAATCCCTTCTCTTTCACCTTACATTTTATGTAAGGGAAAGGCGGGAAAGAAAAAGCCCGCCAAAACGGCGGGCGCAAACGTTTACTTAGCCAAATATCGATGTTTTGGCTTAAAAAACTTTTTTCTTACTTGGCGTTTTCGAAGTTGATCCTCTCTTCTTCGATGACAAGTGGCCTATTGAGCACGCGGGTGTTGATCTGGAGGACGTACTCTCCGAGGATGCCAAGGAAGAACAAGACGATGCCGCCGACCATGCCGATCGTCGAGAGGATCGGATAAAGGTGCGCCGGGTGGATGCCGTTAGTGCCAATGGCGATGAAGAGGAAGACAAGGTAGACAAGCAGGCCGATGAAACCAAGGGCATTAAGGGCGACGCCGACGAAAGTCGCGGCGCGAAGGAAGAACTTCGAATAGCTGGTGATGCCATTCATCGCCATATCGTAAAGGGTGAAGAAGTTGTTCTTAGTCTTGCCAGCGCGCCTTTCGGGCTGGGTGTAATCGATGAAGGTCATCTTGAAGCCAAGCTCGGCGACGATGCCTCTCATATATGGGTAGGGGTCATCAAGGGAAGCAAGGACCTTGATGAAAGACTGGTCATAGAGGCCGAATCCGGTGAAGTTCTCAATCTGCTCGACGTCAGAGACCCTATGGATGATGTGGTAATAGAGCTTGCGGATAGAGTTGACGAAGGGGTTGGTCTTGGACTTGTTCTTGACGCCGACGATAACGCGATATCCCTCTTCCCACTTCTTCACGAAATCCGGGATGAGCTCCGGGGGGTCCTGGAAGTCGGCGCACATAAGCATGACAAGGTCGCCGCTAGCCTGGGTAAGAGCGTAATAGGGGGAGCGGATGTGGCCAAAGTTTTTGGCGTTGAGGATAGCTTTGATCGACTTATCCTTCTCGCAAAGGAGGCGGATTTTGTCTCTGGTGCCATCGGTGGAGTAGTTATCGATGATGAGGATCTCGAGGTTATAGGAAGGTAGCTTCTCCTCGGCGACTTTCTTGATCGCCACGGTGAGCGGTTCAATATTTTCAATTTCGTTATAGCAGGGAATAACGATTGTCAGAGTCTTTTTGTCCATATATCTAAAATCTAATGCAAAAAGCAAAAGGCGTGTAGATTATACCCGCCTTTATCGATTTTGCTAGGCAATATTGTCGCCCAACTCTTTTGGCGCTTTCTCTTCTATAGAAGAGGGCGTCTGCTTGGCCAACGCGGTTTCCGCTTCTTCTTTGCGCAATAGCAGCTTGATTAGGTCATAGAC
This sequence comes from uncultured Erysipelotrichaceae bacterium, assembly GCA_902803375.1. GTDB lineage: Bacteria > Bacillota_I > Bacilli_A > RFN20 > CAG-826 > Alloenteromonas. Next base: position 59,487 of record CADCPN010000027.1, read on the forward strand.
GGAGACACCGAAGAGGATGGCGTTGGCGGTCGCCCCGAAGAAGGCAAGATGCCAAACCAGGGGGAAGGGCTGCGCGAGGATTAGCAGGCAAATGACATATAGCGCCTTCCTATTGAAGGGAAGCTCATCCCAACGCTGGATTAAGAGCAATCCGACATAGGTGTAGAAGATGAAGACGTAGGAGTAAGAGATGGTCTGGAAGAGCAAATAGCAGCCAATCAATAGCAGCGTATACGGCATCACGTCCCCCTTCTTTCTGGGGAAGAAGGATAAGACGACGGTGACGAGAATCACTAATCCAGATAAGATGGTGGATAGCACTTTCTCCGCCTTGGAGAAGTCGACTTTGAATATCTGCTGCAGCACCCAGAAGAACTTGGCGACGAAGTTATCGACGGAGACGTTGCTGGCGCCTAATCCCCTTCCTTCTGAGCCGAATCCCAAGACGTTATTGACGAATAGCGGGATATTGGAGAAACCGCCTTCGACGAGCAAAAACGGCAAAAAGACGAGGGATGCGGTATAGAAAGCGGTGCGGAGGAGGGCGAAGAACTTTCTCTCCCTGATGAAGACGAGGGCGAGGATGATCGGGTAGATCTTGATGGCGATCGCTCCGGCTAAGGCGAGATAGGAGAGCTCTCTCACCCACCACTTATCGGAGTCCTTATATAGGAAGAAGATAAGGGCAAATAGGAAGGTCGTGGTCATGACGTTGCCTCGGCCAAAGCAAAAGAATACGCCAGAATGAAGGCTACTCGCCGCCAAGAAATAGATGAGGTCTTTCCCTTTTAGTTTGCTCCATTTGCCAAGCAAGAAGAGGATGAGGACGAGGTGAACGACGAAATAGAGGAGGTAAGTCCAGTAGTAAAGGGGGTCCTGGTAGCAGTAATCAAGGCTGATCTCGCCATTGATGTACTTCAAGACCGAAGGCTTTGCGATAAGGGCAAAAGGGTAAAGGACCATATAGGCAAAGGGGAGATAGATGGTCCACCTTTCCTCTCCCGAGGCCCAGTAGCCTTTATAAGGGTTGGCTGCATAGATATAGCTAAGCGTCTCCATGAAGTCGCTGGTCGTGAAGGTGCCGATGAGCAATAGCCAAGGATGGTTGACGCCAGGGACCATATAGATCGCGGTGGCGATGAGGGCCATGATCATTCCCACGAGGCCAAAATAGAAATAGGCTTTCAGGAAATAGGGCTGCGTCAGGTATTTTTTTAGCGTTTGCATTTTCATTTCCGTTCGTGTTACCGACAAATTAAACCACCAAAGCCAGCTTATTTGTACCAGATATTTATTTGATGAAGTGGGAGATGGCATAAGCAACGCCATGCTCGGTGACGGGTTTGGTGATGAATTCGGCCTTTTCCTTAACTTCGGGGATGGCGTTTCCCATCGCGATGCCATGGAAGGAGGCGATCATCTTGATGTCGTTACCTTCATCGCCAAAACAATACACGTCCTCCTTCTTTACGCCAAGAATCTTCGCAAGCTCGAGGACGCCGGTGGCTTTGTCGCTGCCTTTAGGGAGGATCTCGAGATAGCAGGGGTCGCTTCTGACGACATCGCAATTGCAGAGCACATAGTCATCGAATTCGATTTTGGCGGACTTGCTAGCGCTGGCGCAGACCATGATCTTGAGGCAGGTGAAGTCTTTCTCCCCTTCCTTGATGATGCGTAGCTTCTCCGGTGGGATGTGGTTGCAGCTGCTCTCGGCATCGCACCAATGGTTCTTTCGGAAGGCGACCATGCCGGAGTTATCGTCATAGCCATAGACCTCGACCTCGTCGTTTCCATAGTGAGAATGGACATAGGTCAGCATTTCCGGATCAAGGGAGTTCTTATAGAGCTCTTCGCCATCATAGGAGAAGATCGCGGTGCCGTTAGCGGTGGCCGCAAATTTTTTGCCATCGCGGAAGCGCTTCAGATAGTCCTGCAAGGAGGATAGCGGCCTGCCGGAAGCCAAGACGATGGCATCGCCTCTAGAAAGGAGGGAATCAATCGCGAAGATGTCTTCTTCGGCAATGCGGGTGGAACCGCTAGGGAGCAGAGTTCCGTCGATGTCAAAAGCGAATAGTCTCATAACGACGGCTACTATAGCAAAAAAGGGACGCTCTCTATAGAGAAAGCGGTCCCAAAAGGCTGAGGCGTTAGGCTTTTCCTCTTCTTTTGCTGCCCTAGCTTCAGCTTTCCGCTTTTCCTTAAGTTCGTTGCGGCTATCGGCGTAATAAAAGAAACCGGTGGAGCATAGCGGCGCGATAAGCAAGAGGTAGAACATCATCAAAATGGCATAGGCTAGCAGGGAGGCCAAATGCATTTGCTGTCACCTACCAGCCATCCGTGTTGGAAAAAAACCAAGAATGCCGGCGCCGAAATAGGCGATATTGCTAACGGCGAAAACGGCAAACACCACGGCCATAAGCAGCGCCAGGCATTTTTTTGGCGAAGAAGGCAAAGAGGGGCAACCCAACGATCACAACACAAGGGTCAATAGCAACTGAAAAAAGATAGAAAAAGAGAGGCCTCATGCGTTTGGGGAGCATAAGACCTCTTTAAGCATCGAAGGTTTGCTGTCGCTTAGGCGACGTAGACCGCGATCTTATCGATGCGGATCTGATTAGAGGCAGCAGTGACGCTGATGGCGGCACCATCGCTGGAGGCAACCTGATAGACGCGCTCTTCTACCTTAGTGGCGGATGGGCAAGCGGCCTCGAAGGCGGTGACATAGTCAGACTTCATCTTATCGATGGTAACGACGAAGCCTTTGAAGGTGCCTTCGGTGGCGGAGACTTCGAAGGAAGAGCCCTGATAAACTCTCATCGCATGGCCATTGTTGAACAAAACTGCCTTTTTGCCATCATAAGGGGTGGTGGACTTCAAGACGACCTTGGCCTTATTGGAGGTGAAGGTGATGGTTTTGTTACCATCGGTAAGCTCCGGATTTAGGTTTTGAGAATAATCGATGGTATAGGCGGTGCCTTCTAGGCTGCCAGAGGGGGCGGTGGTGCCGCCGGTGGTGCCGGCATCGCCACCAGTAGAGCCGGCATCGGTCTTGGCAAGGACGACGCCCTTAGACGGAGTGCCTTCTTCGTAATAGACCTTGAGGCTATAAATGGAGATGGTGTGGTTATCAGAGGTATTGAGGATATAGACGTTATCGACCGGGGCGGAGGGGGTATAGGTATAGACCTTGCCGGATTTGTTGCTGCTATCAACGGCCGGGGCGTGCTCGATCTTGGCTCCGGTGTTGTCGGTGCCGGCATAGACGGTAAAGTTATCATAGGTGCCGAAGACGTCGATGACGACCTTGGTAATCTTAGAGATGCCAAGGGTTTTGGCATAGGTAGCGCCTCTATCGAAGGTGATCTCATTGGCATACTTGGTGTTCTGCGCGACGCCGGAGATCTCGAAGCCAGTCGGATCGGCGACGGTGGAAGGATCAAGGGTGACGTGCTTTGCGCTGTCTTCCGGATCGGTATCGCCGCCGGTGGAGCCGGTATCGGTCTTGATGACGCCTGCGGAAGGGGTACCCTCGGAATAGGTGACTTCTAGATTGAAGAGTTGGACGGCGTGGGTGCCGCTCTCCTCGGCGTTATCGATGAAGATACTATCGACCGGGGAAGCGGGGGTGTAGACGTACTGTTTGCCGCCTTTGTATGTGCTTTCGCCTGCTCCTGCATGATTGATGAGAGTGCCATTAGCATCGGTGCCGGCATAGACCTTGAGGTTATCATAGGTGCCGAAGACATCGATGACGACCTTGGAAATCTTCTTGACGCCGAGAGTCTTGATGTAGGAATGGTTGGCCTTCATCGTGAACTCGGTGGTGTATTTGGTGTTCGGGACGACCTTATATAGCTCGAAGCCAGTCGGATTGCTGACGTTCGACGGGTTGAGGGTAATGGTCTTCTTGGCCACGGGCTCAGTGGATTCGCCCGAGGCGACCTGACTAGATGGGACTTCAGGATTGACCTGAATGGACCGGGTTTCGGATTTGACTTCGGAGTTAGCGGACTCTGCGTTGCCGCAAGCGGCAAGGCCCAGGATCATTCCTGCGGATAAAGCAAGTAGAATACTCTTTTTCATTTAATTGATTTCCTCCCTAATGCATTAACCTGCGTAAATGATAGCACGGATAAAACGACATTTTTATATGGATTTGGGGTTGCTGTTTCGTTTCAGAAAAGCGACGAAGAATCGCAGCAATTTGCTTCCGCATCGGTTTTTGGCTAACGATTAGGCAAAATGAACCTCATAAATTTCGACTTTGCCCGGCCCTCGATACTCAATATATAGGGGGTGCTTTCCTTCTATCTTCTTGCAAAGGGAGGCGAAGGTATCCTTGCTTCTGCTCTCCCATAGGGGGATCTCCGCGATAGCTTCACCGCAAAAAGAAGTCGAAAGGATAAGGACGCCGCCAAAAGAGCAGGTGGCCTCCACCGAGATTGCCTTAGGGGAAGCGAAAACCAAGTCGGATATAACCGCGTATTCCCTATCTCTCCCCAAGCGAAATAAGTATTTGCCTTTCTTAATGGAGAGGGTGCTTCTCTCCTTCGGGGTCTTGGAAGCAAGGATGCAGGCAGGAGATATCTCTCCCTTTGCTTGCAGCGGCGCTAAGCCGAAGCTAGTCGGATATGCCCGTAAGAAGTTTCCTTGCTCATCCAGTTCTAGTTTTTCGGCATAGGCATCCCTGACCGTATCGATATCGCCGAGATGACGGTGATAGAAAAGATAATAGGAGCCATCTAGCTCAAGGATGGAGCCATGGTTATTGCCGCCCTCCATGCTCTCCTTTTTCCCTGCGATTAAGGTAAAGGCATTGGAGAGCAAAACGCCGCCAAAATGAAAATCGCGGTCAGGGAAATTGCTATAGGCAACGCAAAGCTCATGATGCTGCTCGCTAGAGTAGATAAAGCAATACCTGCCATTAATCTTCCTAAGGGAAGAGGCTTCAAAGAAGGTATGTCCTTTATATTCGCCTGGGTCAGAGTTAGTCACGCCAGGGATACCGATTTTCCTAGGTCCCCTAGCGATGGTGAGCATGTCCTCTTTTAGCTCTATGACGCTAGGTCCGTCAGGGTTAAACTTCTTCCGGTAATACTTACCTCTAGCTAGCTCATCGGGAGAGAAGCCGAAATATAGATATGTCTTGCCATCATCATCTTTAAAAACGGCAGGATCAAAGCAAATGGGGTCATAGGATTTCTCTCCTAGCGGGATGCCAGAGTCATGCTTAACCTTGCCGATATAGGAAAAAGGGCCAGAAGGGTGGTCGCTTTTGGCAACGAGGATGGCGTTTAACCCCTGCGTAAAGAAATATAGGTAATAGCAGCCGTCATCGCCTTTTACGCAATCTGGCGCCCACATGTTGCCTTTGGCTTCGATAGGAAGGTCTTTATAGGAGAGCGCTTCCCCTTCATCCACCCAGGCGGAGAGATCATCTTTTGGGCAAGAGAAAACGTGGTAAGAGGTGGAGCAATAGCCTTTGCTTCCTTCCTTATCTACCGAGCCATAAAGATAAACGCGGCCTTCAAAAAGGTGGGGTTCTGGGTCAGCGAGGTGAATGTTGCCTAAAAATAACGGATTCATGCGATTCCTCCTTATTTTATAGGGAAATCCTCTCATTTTGCAGCCTCTTGGAAAATGTCTTTACTGCTATTTCTGGCTATTTTTAGGCAGCAAATCATTTTTGTTGCCATAACTTTTGGCTGACTACCCCCTTGCATTACGCGCCTATCGGCCTATGATAATGCCAGCGTTGACGGAGACACGCTCAAATGGCTATAGCCATATGGAGTACCACTCCCGAGCCCCTGGCGAAATAAGTTAGGCGGATGGCCCCCGTTATCGGGCCCCAAAGAGCATGGGCCTATTCTCTATATGCCCATGAAGTAAGGTGGTACCGCGCTAACTTGGCGTCCTTATGTTTCGTAAGGACGCTTTTATTTATTTGGAGGAAAACTCATGAAAATCGTCTATCAGGGAAAAGAGTTCGAACTAGAGGATCATTCGAACGGCTTCGCTGCGGCCAAAATCGTCGACCCAGAGAAGAAGAACAAAGCCCTCGCCTACAAAGTCGGCGAGAAGATTTTCGACATGAACTCTGAGATTCCGGATGGATCGGAAATCTCCTTCGTCATGGGCGAAGACAAAGATGGCTTTGAGATGCTCAACCACTCCTGCAGCCACTTGATGGCCCAGGCTATCAAGCATCTCTATCCTAACGCCCTCTTCGGATTCGGACCCGCCATCGAAGAAGGCTTCTATTATGACGTCGATTTCGGCGATGCAACCGTCACCGATGCCGACTTCCCCAAGATCGAGGCCGAGATGAAGAAGATCTCCAAGGAGGCCATCCCCTTCAAGCGCAAGGAGATCTCCATGGACGAAGCCCTTGAAGTCTTCAAGGACAACCATTACAAGGTCGAGCACATCAAAGAGCTCGAGGGCCCCATCAGCCTCTATGAGCAGGGCGACTTCATCGACCTCTGCCGCGGCCCTCACGTCCCCAACACCTCTTACCTAAAGCACTTCAAGCTTCTTTCCATCGCCGGCGCCTATTGGAGAGGCGATTCCAAGAACAAGCAGCTCACCCGTATCTATGCGACCTGCTGGCCGACCGAAGAGGCCCTTAAGAACTACCTCGACATCCTTGAAAGACGCAAGGCCAACGACCACCGCCGCCTTGGCAAAGAGCTTGGCATCTTCATGCTTTCTGACTACGGCCCAGGCCTACCCTTCTTCCTCCCTAACGGCATGATCATCAAGAATGAGCTCATGAAGTATTGGAGAGAGATCCACATCGCCGAAGGCTATAAGGAAGTCGAGACCCCGACCATGCTCTCCCGTGAGCTTTGGGAGACCTCCGGCCACTGGGATCACTACAAGGAGAACATGTACACGACTAAGGTCGACGATAAGGATTTCGCGATCAAGCCGATGAACTGCCCAGGCGCCCTTCTCGTTTATAAAAACAGCCTCCACTCCTATAAGGATCTTCCGCTTCGCATCGCCGAATTCGGACATGTCCACCGCCATGAGGCCTCTGGCGCCCTCAACGGCCTATTCCGCGTCCGCGGCTTCACCCAGGACGATAGCCACATCTTGCTCCGCCGCGATCAGATCGGAGACGAAGTCAAGCGCATCATGTCCATCTTCGACAGGATGTACCAGGTCTTCGGGCTTAGCTACTACATCGTTCTCTCCACCCGTCCGGATGACTATATCGGCGAGAAGTCCTTCTGGGATGAATCCGAACGCATACTTGCAGAGGCTTGCAAAGACTCTGGCCACGAATACAAGATCAACCCGGGCGACGGCGCCTTCTATGGCCCGAAGCTAGACTTCAAGCTCCGCGATTCCATGGGTCGCGTCTGGCAGTGCGGCACCATCCAGCTTGACGTCAACCTCCCGCACCGCTTCGGCTGCACCTATATCGACCAGAACGGCGAGAAGGTTGAGCCGGTTATGCTCCACCGCGTCGTCTTCGGCTCCGTCGAGCGTTTCATCGGTATCCTCATTGAGCACTATGGTGGCGCTTTCCCAACCTGGCTTGCCCCGGTTCAGTGCAAAGTCCTCCCGGTCAACGCGCAAGCCCATGGCGCATACGCTTCTGAAGTCGTTAAGGCCCTTGAGGCGGCCGGGGTCCGCGTCAAGCTAGACGATGACAACGAGAAGCTCGGCTATCGCCTCCGCAACGCTCAGGTCGAAAAGGTTCCGTTCACCCTCGTCATCGGCGAGAAGGAAGTGCAGAACCGCGCCGTCACCTATCGTATCTATGGCCAGAAGGATCAGGTCAGCGTCCCCCTCGAGGAATTCGTTGCCCTCATCTGCAAGTCCATTGCCGATAAGGCCAGGTATTAATCTCTAAAACTTATAAGAAAGATCTCGTCCGGGTTCATTCCTGGGCGAGATCTTTTTTTCCTGGCGAGCACTTCTTTCCTTCTTAGCAAATAAGCTAGGCTTCTTCTTCCATGGCATTGCCTGCGCCCTTGCCTTCTCCCCGTTGGAGAAACCCATTTGGAGAAAGGCTGATCTCACTTGGCTTACTTCCTTTTCCGTCTTTGGCAAATATGCAGGTTTATCGACGTCTTTATCCTTAATTGGCGTTTTGGAGCTTCCTCGTTACGCCGCCATCACTGAAGATGCGAGCAAGATGCTAAGCGTCATTTTCATGGCCTAAGCCATCATGGCGAAAGTTCCTTTGATTGGAGGAGGCATCTATGGCTTGGAGAAAAGGAAGAGCCCATCCTAGCGGCGGTGGTTACTAAGCCGAAAAAGCAAAGTAAAAATAGCCTGCATCGGCGGGATGCAGGCTATTTTTCGTAGCGTTTCCTTATTCCTCAGGATCCTTGTAATCGGTCGGGGCAACGAAGGTGCGGTTGGCGTTCTTCTTCTCGAAAGCGATTAGGTTCTTCTTGAGTTTGATGTTATTGGGGTCATTGCCGATATAGCCGCCGATATCAAGGGCGCTGCCGACGACGCGGTGGCAGGGGATGAAGATCGGAAGGGGGTTGGCTTTCAACGCTTGGCCGACGGCCTGAGCGCTATTGCAGCCGATGGCTTTGGCGACCTCGATATAGGTCTTGGTCTGACCGAAGGGGATGGTTTTGACATAGGATAAAACCTTCTTCTGGAAATCGGTAGTGGAGAGGGTGATGTCCATCGGGACGTCGAATTCCTTCCTTTGGCCGAAGCAATACTGGTTAAGCTGGCAGATGGCGTCGTAGAGGAGTGGGGATTCATATCTCTCTGCGCCGACGATATCGAGGGCCTTAAGCCTGACGCCGACTAGCGACTTCTCATCCGCGATGAGCGTCATTGGACCGATGGCGGTCTCATAGGTGTTGTAGAAATAGTTCATGGTTTTTGCTCTTTTCCCCTGCCTAACAATTTAGCGAGTTCTAGCCGTAAAGCAAGCAAAACATCGATGTTTCTTAAAGAAGATGGCGACAGGATTCGCTATCGCCATCTTTGGTTAGGCAGCCTTTTTCTCTTCTACCTCTTTCTCTTCGTGGTACTCCTGTTCGGTGTTCACGTTCCATATCTCCTTCTTGTCGAAGGAAGAAGGGTCGAGGATAGACTTGGCGGCATCCATGGCGGTGAGCATGGAGTGGTCCATGTTGTTATAACGGTGCTGGCCGTTGCGTCCGACGCAATAGAGGTTATCGATGGTGTTGAGGTGGTCGCGGACCAGCTGCATCTCCTTATAGGAATCAAAGTAGGCCGGGTAGGCTTTCTTGACCTTGATCTGGGTCGCGTCGAGGATATCCTCCTCGGCGACTAGGCCGATGGAGATGAGCTCCTTCTTGGCGAAGGCGATGAAGTCCTCTTTGCTCATGGACCAGAGGTCATCGCCTTCGGAGGCGAAGTACTCCATGCCGATCCAAACGGTGTTTTCTAGGTCCTTGACCATATAGGGTGACCAGTTGTTGAAGATCTGCAGCCTGCCTAGGCGGACGCTGCGCTCCTGAACATAGATCCAGGTATCCGGGAGGATGTTGTTGACGGTCTTGAACTTCGGCTTCTTGCCATTATCGATAAGAAGCTTCTTGGCGAGGATGCCGACGGTGATGAAGTCGCGGTAAGGAAGGTGGGTGGCGACGTCATAGACGTGGGCATCGACGTTTTCCTTGCCCATGGCCTCATAGAGGTCTTTTATCGGCATGGAGGAGATGAACTCATCGCCCTGAATCTCCTGCTTGCCATTGATAATAAGGGAGGTGACTTTGCCATTATCTAGCTTTACGCCGGTGACTTTGGAGTTGAAGCGGATCTCTCCGCCCATCTCCACGATCATCTTGGCCATCTGCTCATATAGCTGGCCTGGGCCTTTCTTCGGATAGGAGAATTGCTCGATGAGGGAGGTTTCGACATTCTTGGAGTTCTTCTTGCGGAAGGGTTTGGCCAAAGCGTTGCCAATAGACTTCCATAAGCTTAATCCCTTGACGCGCTGCGCGCCCCAGCTTGGGTCGATCTCGCTGGGGTTGCGGCCCCAGAGCTTCTCGGTGTAGTCCTCGAAGAACATGCGGTATAGCGGCTTGCCGAAGCGGTTGATGTAGAAGTCGGCGAGGGAATTCTCCTTCCTCTTATGAAGGCAAGAGCCGATATAGCCCCAGCCGGCATTCCAGGTGCGGGCAAAGCCCATGTTATGGAAGGTGCTCCACTTCATGGAGATAGGGTAGTCGAAGAACTTCTTTAGATAGAAGATGCGGGAGATGCGGTGGCGGGTGAGCATGACGCGGTCTTCCTTCTCTGGGTCAGGCCCATTCTCCGCGAGGGGGACCTGCCTATTGAGCATGATGTCGTCTTTGGAAGGCTTACCCTGCATTGGCATGATTTCCTGCCATAAATCGGTGACTTCCTTGGATTTGGAGAAGAAACGATGGCCGCCGATGTCCATGCGGTTGCCCTTATATTCGGCGGTGCGGGAGATGCCACCGATCTCAGAGGTCTCCTCCAAGATGATGGGGTGAACTTCCCCTTTGCCGTTTTTCAATAGCTCATAAGCGGCGGTGAGGCCTGCAGGGCCTGCGCCGATGATGACGCAATTTTTCTTTGCCATAAAAACTCCTTAAAGCAATTGGTGCGGTTATTTTAACCCTAAAACTCTTTTTCCTCCACGTTTTCCCTTATAGGAAAACCAAAGAAAGAATTAGTTTGCTTTCTTGCGCCAAAAAGCAAGGAAACAATATGGTTTTACTTGGCTTCTACTAACGAAGGTTTTCTTGTGTGAATCCATATATAAGAAAATATGCATAATCCATTTAAATAACGGTTGAGTCTTCCTATAATTTAAGCATGACAAAGACCAATGCCCCATATAAATGCGCGTTCTCGATTTCCAACGAGATCCTATACAAAAGCGTAGAGCTAGGAGTCGACATCGGAAAAATATCCGTCTCTGAGCTGCGTTATGGAATTGAAGACGCGGCGGAAGCCACCAAATATTCCCTCCTTACCGAGGGAATCGCTTTGACGCCTTCTCAATATCGGGGCCTGCTAGATAAGGAAGAGATTCCATCTGAGCCAATTGCCAATGCCTTATTTAAGACATATTGCAAATTGCCCCACCTTGATGCCTATGACCCAGAAAGCCTTGTCCAAACCTTCGAGGCCAACCTTTTTAGAGAAGGCGTCCCTAACCGCCTATCAAGGAGGGTGAAGGGATTTGATTACCCTCTTCCCGCCCATAGCAAGATAGAGGCCCTCATCAAAGGCCTCTACTCCTTTGCCAATAATGGCAAAAGGAAGGTCCATCCCCTTACCTTAAGCTGCCTTTTCTACTTCGAGATCCTGGCGATTCAGCCTTATTCCGAATACAGCAAGATGTTCGCCCTTCTCGTCGCTAAGGCAATTCTTGGCGACTACAACAAGCTTCTCTTCGCCCTTCCTTTAGAAAGGCTCATGCTAAAGAACGAAAAGATGCTAGACGCCGCCTATGAGGAATCCGTCGATAAAGGCGACATCGGCCCCTTCATACTAGCGATGCTCTCCATCATTCAAGAAGGCGTCGACACTCTTTCTAGAAGAAGCGTCCGCAAACCCAAGCTTTCTAGCGATCAGGTCAAGAGGCTACTCTCCGTCATGAGCAAAGGCAGATATTATGGCGCGCTGGAGCTTTGCTCTCTTTTAGGCCTAAAAAGCAGGCTAGGCTTATCCAAGAACTACTTATCTCCAGCCCTAGAGGCGGGGCTTATCGAAAGAAGCAATCCGCTTTCCCCGACTTCTAGGTCGCAGAAATACCGTCTTAAGGAAGGAAGGTAACCTTTATGATGGGCGCGCTTACCATAGGATTCCTTTTCCTATCTTTCCTTGCCTTTTTCCTAAGTTTGCCCTTACGGAAAAAGAACAAGGTTTGCCTATGCGTCTGCGGTATTTGCAGCCTTTTGTTCTACCTTCTGTTCTTCGTTTTCATATTGCTTTGGTTCAAGAAGGCATTTGTTGAGGTGGAATCAAGCTTAACGAGGATTGTCCCAACCTTATTCGCCTTAGCGATGGGCATCGTGCTTCTTGCCCTTTACTTCAATAAGAAATCCGCGATCCTTGATATCGCGCTGATCAGCTTATTCTTCTTGCTTATCCTTTCCTTCCTATATCTATCGATAAAGTTAGGAAGGGTGATGCTAAATAACGAGAAAATCGTGACGAGCAACCTTGCCTTAGCCCATATCCTATTTCGTTAAATCCCTTGCCTAGGAAGATTCGCTCCTTGGCTTTTTTTCTTCACCGCTTCCAATCAGTTAGTCAAAGACGATATGGCTGCAAGCCAAGAATACGCCGCCCCAATAAAGTGAAGCGAAGAGTGATCTGATTATCCAGAAGATATCATAGGCGAGATAGGGGGCAACTTTGTCTTCCCCATCACCGCCTACTAAAGGAAGCAAATTAGAAAATGCGGGATTAGCCTAGTGCTGGTCGCACTTTTTTATGGTTAGATATGTACGCATATATAGGCGGGCGAGAAAGTTATTGAAATTATTGCTTGCACTCCGCCTCAAAGTGAGGATAATTACGCATGTCGATAAGACGTAGAAAGCAATCGCTTCCGGCGATTCGCCAGATTCCCCTTTCGTGGGGATTGGCAGAAGGCTAATGCATCTCATATAACGCATTACGCGATACCGGACGAAGGCTGTCCGGATTTTTTATCGATAAAGACATTGGAGGATATTTACTATCGCCTACATCAATCCCAAAATGGACCGCCGTCCACAGAAGCGTTTCGATCCGATCAACGAGCACGTCCGTTACCCAGAAGTTATGGTCATCGGCCCCGATGGCGAAAACCTTGGTAGGATGAGCTCCCGCCAGGCTAACGACCTAGCAAGGAACTATGATCTCGACCTCTTCTGCGTTGCGCCGAATGCCAATCCGCCCGTCTGCAAGATTCTCAATTACGGCAAATACCGCTTCGAGCAGCAGAAGAACGAAAGGCAGCAGAGGAAGAATTCCAAAGCGGCTCAAAGCCAGCTAAAGGAAGTTCAGCTTCACATCGCTATCGGCGAGCACGATCTGCAGACCAAAGCCAAACATGCCAGGGAATTCCTAGAGGATGGCGACAAGGTCAACGTCAGAGTCGTTCTCAAAGGTAGGGAAATGGCCCACAAGGAACTAGGTGAGGAACTCTTCCAGAGATTCGTCGCTCTTCTCTCTACGCAGGAAAGACCGGCCACTATGGAAAAAGCCCCATCCTGGGAAGGCAAGTGCTATTCTTCCATCGTCGCATCGAAAGCGAAAAAGTAATAAAGGAGTTATTTTATGCCAAAGATGAAATCGAATCGTTCGCTCATGAAGCGAATCAAGCTCACCGGAACCGGGAAAATCAAGTTCGTTCACGCTTACAAAGGACACCATGCCCCTTACAAGACCGCTAAGCAGAGCCGTCAGCTCCGCCGCCCGGGCATGATCGATAAGACCGACTACAAGCGTATCAAGTTCATGATCGTTAAGTAATCAAGGAAGAGAGGAAACATTAACAATGGCTAGAGTCAAAGGTGGCACCGTTACCCGTGCCCGTCGTAAAAAGATCTTGAAGAAGGCTGAAGGCTACTTCGGAAGCAAACACCTCCTATTCAAGACCGCCAAAGAGCAGGTTTGCCACTCCCTCCGTTATGCCTACAATTCCCGTAGGCTTATCAAGAGAGATTATCGCAAGCTCTGGATCAAGCGTATCAACGCTGCCTGCCGTCTTAACGGCATCTCCTACTCCGTTTTCATGAACGGCCTCAAGAAGAGTGGCATCGAAATCAACAGAAAGATGCTCTCCGAGATCGCCATCGCCGATCCGAAAGCCTTCACCGGCCTCGTCGAGACCGCCAAGAAGGCCCTTGCTAAGTAATTAGCATCGTCTAGAAAAAGCGAGGTACCCCTGATGAGAATTCAGGGGTTTTCTTTATGCGTATGTATCTGTATAACAAAACTGCCAAATATCGGTCAACTCACCCTTTTTAAAACTAGTGTTTCCGTCTATATTTAGATACACGTATACCTTGTTTTTTTTAATTCTCATGAATAAATCCACCGTCATCAACATCCGCCTAGAGGAAGACACCAAATCCTCGTTCCAGCAGCTGTGCTCCAGCAATGGTTTAACCATGTCTGAAGTCGTTTCGGCGTTCATGGAGGAATCTTCCTCCAAGGGAGAGATCCCCGCCAGGGTCAAGAAGCGTTGCCGCCACGCCGAAAAGAGGGCCCTTACCATCGCCAAAATCCGTAACCGCGTCGTCAAAGTCGTGCTTTCTTCCTATAAGAGCAAGATCGCCGAGGTCTCTTTGTTTGGTTCCTACTCTAGAGGTGAGGCCAAGCCCGATGACGATATCGACCTCTTCCTAAAGCCGCGCAGCAGCTTCTCTGCGCTGGACATGATCCATTTGAATGCCGACCTAGAGAAGATCTTCAAGGTCAAGGTCAATATCGTCACCCGCGATGCCAGCAGCCCGGAATACCTCTTCTACGTCAATCGCGATAAGGTGCTCCTTTATAAGGCCGGAAGATAAATCGCCCCTTCTATTGCACTTGCCTCGCCTTTCCTTAGACGAGGTTTTTCTTTGCTTTGGGGGTAGCATGCCCTTTTTCTTCCTTGTTGCTAAGAATAGGAAAACCCGTCTGATCAATAGGCCAAACGGGTTAGATCACTTATAGGATTCAATGCCTTTGCGAAGACGTTTTAGCCCTTCTTCCATCGTTACCCTTGGGCAAGCAACGTTGATGCGGATATGGCCTTCGCCTCGATACTGCGCCCCATCGCTGACGAAGAGGCCAGCTTTCTCGAGAAGATAGCAGGAGAGCTTTCTAGAGTCTTTCTCAACGCTTGAGCAGTCCACCCAAAGCAAATACGTGGCGTCCATGCCTACGACTTGAAGCCCAGGGATGGAATTGATCTCCTTAATCGCGGCAATGCGGTTAGAGGCGATATATTCACGAAGAGCATCTAAATACTCATCGCCTTCCTTATACGCGGCCTCCATGGCCACAAGTGAGAAGGAATTCGGCTCCGCGCAATCATCGTAGCCGAGCTGCCTTTCCACCGCTTCGCGGATAAGCTGATTCTCGGAATAGAGGAAAGAGGTCTGGATGCCTGCGATATTGAAGGCCTTGGTTGGCGAATCGGCGAGGAGGGCGACCTCTTTTGCTCCTTTTACTTCAAAGAGCGAGTGATAGGGGTGGCTAGGAGCGGTAAGCTCGCCATGAATCTCGTCGGAGAAGATGACGACTCCGTTTTCCTTCGCTAAGGCAACTAACTTGGCAAGCTCTTCCTTTTCCCAGACCTTGCCAACGGGGTTATGGGGATTGCAGAGGATGAAAAGCCTGCTTCTTTTGAAGGCTTTCTCCAATGCAACGAAGTCGAAACGGTAGTCGTTTTCCTCTTCTAGCAAAGGAACATCCAGAACTTTTCTTCCCGTATGCTCAATGCAAGAGAAGAAACAGTTATAGATCGGGGAGCAGACGATGACCTCTTCCTCTATGCTAGTAAGGGAAAGAAGGGTGGCGGTAAGCGAGGCAAGGACCCCGGTAGAGAAGAGCAGGTTCTCCTTCTTTAGGCTTAAGCCATGATTGCGGGAGAAGAAAGAAACGACGGCCTCTTTCCAGGCGTCGTTATCATTGACGTAGCCAAAAATAGGGAAGGCGGCGCGCTGCTTAATCGCTTCTTCGACGCTAGGGGCGGTAGGGAAATCCATATCGGCGATCCACATTGGGAGCACGTCTTTGCCCCTATAGTATTTGACGGCATCGCTGCCAACGCGACAAGGCGCGTTATCAAAATAGCTTTTGTCCATGATTGTCCTTCTCTTTTCCCTATATTCTACTTGCCTCCGGTTTCGATATTGCAATTAGAGCCAGGTCTAGCGTTCTCATCTAGGATGAGCTCCTTGATGCCCTTGGCGAAGATATGGCCAGAAATCGGGTTCTTTACGGAGTCGATGACATCATTGACTTCGGCATCGATATTGGAGCAATACTCAAAGCTGAGGGTGGTGCCTTCTAACGAGCAATTGACCAATTTCACGTTATCCATGTAGCAGAATCCCTGGTTGGAGCGGACCTTGCAGTTGATAAGGGTGATGTTGCGGGTATTCCAGGCGAAGTATTCGCCATCGATGGTAGAATCTTCGATAGTGACGTTCTCGCAGTTCCAGAAGGCGTCTTTGGTATTTAGGACGCAGTTTTTGACGCGGATGTTCTTGCCGCCATCAAAAGCATAGTTGCCATCGATGGTGACGGAATCTAGCGTCACGTCCTCGGCATCTTTAAGAACATAGTCGCCTTTGAAGGTGGTGTTTTGGATGAAGACTCTCTTGCAGGACCAAAAGGTCTCCTGCGCGTGCTCGAACTTGGAGTCGGTGATGGAGATGCCATCGCAGCGGCGGAATAGTTTGGGAGCGATGAAGTCGCAGCGCTGGAAAGAGGATTCGTTGGTATACCAAAGCCCGCTTCTAGCGGTCTCCAGGAAAGTGCAATCGTTCACCAAATGGCCTTTGCCATACCATAGCGGGTATTTCCAGCCGAAGGAGGTATGGGAGACCTTAAGCCTCTCGCTTTCCTTGAGCGGGGATTCCCCATCGTCAAAAAGGCAATTATCGATGCTGGCGTCAGAGACCCTGAAAAGCGCCCTTTCGCCAGTGTAGTGACCATTACAGTAGTTCTTCATCTTATTTTTCTCCGCCATCGCTCTATTTTTGCGGGTTCATTATAGATGGCCTGTCAAGGCGACCCTAGGGATTTGCTTCTTCTATAGAAGAAAAAGGCCTTATGGACTTGCCAAAAAGCCTTTATCGATTGCTTAGCTGCCCTTAGTTCAAAGAGGGGGCTGGAGGCGGCGGGGGAGGAAGGAAGGAAGCCTCATAGGTAAGCGCCCAGGTTCCATCCTCTTGTAAGGAGAGATTAAGCTTGCCGCCGATAATCGAAGAGGAGATCGCGATCTTGCCATCGACATAGGCGAAAGCGATCTCGGTAGCGGCACTAGAGCCATTGACGTAGATCGCATAGGTAGTGACCTGCATGATCTCGTCAGTGACGCCTTTGATCTCGACGGAGTATTTCTCGTCGGCGGTCTTATAGACGCCAACCATTTTGGCGATATCGAAGCCCGCGACTTTGGATAGGGAGGCGGAGCCGAGCTTGAAGGCATCGCCTTCCTTCACAAGGGTCTTGCTGCCGTTACCGAGCGAGAAGCCATTTTCATCCTCGCTATAGGAAGAGATGGCCATAGAGGTGCCATTGACCGCGAGAGCGTAGTCATGGAGATAGACGAGGTTAGAGGAGCCATCGGCATAGAGGCCATAGGCATCATAGATGGCTTCCTTGACATAATAGGTGCCAAAGACCTGGAAGGCGCCGGGGTACTGATAGCCATAGACGACCGCCCCGCTGCCACCGGTTTTAGAAGGAACGGTCCAAGCAAGGGCGGCATGGGCCTTCCCGTCAATGGAGCTATAGGTGGAATCCAGGGTATAGGAGTATTCGACTTTGTCATAATGGTCGAAGCTGCCATCGGCCTTCTTGACGGGGGTGTCGGCCTTGAAGACGCCATTAGCGGCATCGATATAGAAGCCTTCCTTGCCATTTTTGCCGTTAAGGAAGTAATTGCCGTTGAAGCCAAGATAGGCATCGTAGCCGATATAGGCGCCTAGGCTCTTTCCCTCAGGATTAAAGAGATAGAAGGAATGGGAATCGGGATAGACAAGGGCCTTGCCTAGACTAGAGATAATGAACATCTGGTAGTCGCCATTTCCATCTTTGGTGACGCCAAGGTCATAGCCGACGCTAGATTTTCCATCGCTTAGCTTCTCCTCATCTAAGACGAGGTCAATTGCATGATGGGAGGTATAGGAATCGTAGAGGCTATTAACATCGGAAGATAGGAAATAAGGAACCGCCTGCTCGCCTTTGCTTAACGCGTAGATGGAGCCCGAAGAGACAACGTGGAAGGTATAGCCGGACTCGCCGAGGACATAAGAGACGGACTTGTTGGAGATGTCATAGGAGAAATAGCCTTGCCCGGAGCCGAGATTAGAATCGGTAGAGGAATAGGTGAGGTCTTCGGCAATGCTTAGCCCCGTGAGCTTGTTATTTTGCCTTGCGGAATAGGATTCGACGAAATAGGAGGCGAAGAGATCGTTATTGAGGTAGACGTTTTCCTCACCCGCAATCTGCCCAATGACCGCGGTGCCAGAGATATAGGGGATGAAGGTAGCGGCTTTGCCATCAGCTTCGAAGCTGATGCCGAGGCGAAGCCCCGCGAGGGTCTTCTCCCAAGCGACGGCCTTGCCATTATATTTGACGCTTTCGCCATCGAAGGCAAAGGAGGTGAGCTGGTAGTCGAATTTGCCCCTTAACGGGAGAAGAGAATCATAAGGGAGGTAATCGGACTCGCCGTTTTTGGCTAAGCGCAAGCCAAAGACGCCTGGCTGGGCATCATAGGAATCATTGCCGATGCTGAATTTGACGTGGAGGCCATCCTCTTCGATAGCCTTGGTGAAGCTGACGCCTTCATTGCCATTGAGGGAGATCTTGCCAGGAAGGGCATTGAAATCCTCGTCATAGCCTTCACTAGTTAAGGCAAAGCGAAGGTCCTCTTTGCTTTTAAGGTCATAATAGTCGCCCTGAAGGAAGCCGACGTCACTAGATAAAACGACGTTGGCTTTGCCTTCCTCATCGAACTGCACGATATCGACTTTGTCCTTGGAGAAGACAAACTGGCCATGTTCCATGATGGAGCCATCCTCGCCATCGATGAGGTAGATGCCGCTGACGACTTCCCCGCCTTTGACTTGCTTATAGGTCTGGGCGTAGTGGTTATAGGCGGCGAAAGTTGGACCGGAGAAGGTCACCTGGAAAAGGCCACTATCTTCGTCAAAGGTGTTATCGAAGGTATAGCCGCTAGAAGGGGAATCGATGTAGCCAGAGTACCCATAGCGGCCAGCGGCTTTCTTTATGATCGGTAGGAAGGCATCGCCTTTGCCGAGGTAGCCATGGACGGTCTTTTTCTCCATCACGAGGTATCCCGCGGATGGATCAAGATAAAAACGGTAGTTGTCGAAACCGTTTTTGGCAAGATATACCTGAACGGTTGTACTTTGCTCATTTGCGTCGGTGATGGTGGCGGTGGAGGCTTTGACTGGCTCTAGGTCTAGGGTCTTCCCTTCCTTTTCCAAATGCACGCCCTCTCCGTCGATATGGAGGCTGCCGTTATCGCCGATATAATCGCCAAAGACGCCAAGGACGTCTTTCTCGTCGATATTAACATGAGCAAGGCTAGAAGCTACGCTGCTTTCTTCCGAGGTAGCCGCTTCCGAAGAGCCCAGAGAGTTGGAGGAAGAGGCTCCGCCTTGGTGGCCGCAAGCGGCAAGAAGGGAGGCGGCAGCCAAAGCGAATATGATGTTTTTCTTTCTCATTTGGTTTGGTTTCCTTTATTGAACACCAATAGTGTGCAAGAGAAAGAAAAATAGGCAATACCCTATTATTGGTTTTGATGATTTTTCATCAATTGTCTCAATTATTTTAGCCTAAGCGGCGAAAGCCTTTCTTTGAAAGCGATGGACCATTTAGGAATGGAAAAAAGTCCACCCGCGCACGGATGGACGATATCTATATATAGGATAAGGGGCTTATTCGGCTTCTTTTGAAGCAATTTCCTCAGTAAGAGGCTCTCCTTTGGCCTTCGGGTATGATTCTTCCCCGTCAGCGATATAGATGGTGGAGACGTTATCGATGCACTCCGCAACCTGGCTCTGCCAATCCCACTTGGACTCGAAGAACTCGCATTCCTTCAAAGAGGGCTTGGTCTTCGGCTTCTTGGGCTTAAAGATGGTGCAGCAATCCTCATAGGGGCGGATCGAGATGTCATAGGTGCCGATCTCGACGGCCTTATTGATGATCCCGACTTTGTCGGAGACGGATAGCGGACGGATGATCGGCATATTGGTGACATCGTTGATGACATCCATCGATTCCAGGGTCTGGGAAGCAACCTGGCCGATGGATTCGCCGGTGGCGATGGCAAGGGATTTGTTCTTCTTGGCGACTCCGACGGCGATGCGCATCATCATGCGGCGCATGATCGTGATGCAATAGGGCTCATCGACGTACTTATAGATATTCTCCTGGAGCTTGGTGAAGGGGACGATCTGAAGCTTGATGTCCTCCTGGTAGTCATTGAGCACCTTGAGGATATCCTTAAGCTTATCGATGACGGCCATCTGGGTATAAGGAGGCGAGGCGAAATGGAGGCATTCGACCTTGATGCCGCGGCGAATCAAAGCATAGGCGGCGACAGGGGAATCGATGCCGCCAGAAAGAAGCATCGTGACCTTGCCATTCATCCCTAGCGGATACCCGCCGATGCCAAGGTAATCATGGCACCAGATGTAGGTATATTCCTCGCGGAGATTCACGTTCATGACGATGTCGGGGTTATGGACATCGACTTCTAACCCTAGCTTAGACTTCAAGACTTCCCCGCCAAGTTTGGCGGAAAGCTGCATGGAATCAAGCGGATAGGTCTTATCGACGCGGTGGGCCTTGATCTTGAAGGTGTGGCCGCTTTCTTGCTTAATTAGCTCAATAACGGCAGCGGCGATCTCCTCGAAGTCCTTGCTGACTTTGGCAACGAGGGAAAGGCGCTGAATGCCGGAGACCTGCTGAAGCCTTTTGATGACTTCATCCGCATCAGCGCCATTAAGCTCCACATAGATGTGGTCTCTTGCGCCTAAGGCATAGACGCCTTCAAACTTCTTTAGGGCGACTCTTACGTTATGGAGAAGCTGCGAAACGAAGAGGCGGCGGTTATTTCCTTTGGTCGAGAGCTCGCCAAAGTGGATCATGATCATGTCATAGGTCATCTGGGGTTAACCTCCTGCAATAGGGTTTTTAGGGTCGCAAGGAAGGTATCGATCTCTTCCTTGGTGGTGGTCGGGAGAATGGAGACCCTCATCGAATTGCCCGCGCGTTCCTTGCTATAGCCCATGGCAAGCAAGACATTGCTGACCGGCTCACCTTTGGAATTGCAGGCGGAGACGCTGCTTACGTAGATCTCCTTCTCGCTAAGCCCTTCGACGAGTACGCTTGCCTTATGGAGGGCAAAGGAGAAGTTTAGGACGTAAGGAGAAGAGTTTTCGGGAGAGTTGAATTCAATCTCGGCGATAGAGGATAGACCATCGCGGAGGTAGCAGACAAGCTCTTTGACCTTTTCGGAATTGGAATCGAGGTTTTCGATGTGGCTTTTCAGCACTTCCGCCATCGCGGCGTTGCCAGCGACGTTGACGGTGCCCCCGCGGTAGCCGAATTCCTGCTCGCCGCCTGAAAGCAAGGGCAAGAACTGGATGGACTTCCTAAAGGTGAGAAAGCCAGTGCCCTTGAAGCCGCCGAACTTATGGGCGGAGCAAGAAAGCATATCGGCGCAGCCATAATCGAATTTGACCTTGCCGATAGCCTGGGTGGCATCGACATGGAAATAGGCTTTGGGGAACTTATGGACAATGCCGGCAAGGGCCTTAGTCGGGAAAATGGCCCCCGTTTCGTTATTGACGGCCATCATCGAGACGAGGATGACGTTCTTATCCATCGCCGAGGCCAAAGTCTGCGGCAGTACATAGCCATCCTTGCAGACGGGAAGCACGAGGACTTCGAAGCCGAATTCGTCGCGAAGCTCATAGAAGGCATTCAAGACAGAGGCGTGCTCCACCGCGGAAGTAATGATCTTCCTGCCCCTATTTTTGTATTGGAAGGCGATGGACTTGATGGCCATGTTATTGGCCTCGGTGGCGCCGCTAGTGAAAATAAGGGAATGGGTCTTCTCGATTTTCAAGGCGCGGAGGATATCCTGCCTTGCCTTCTCATCGATGCGTTTGGCCGCAAAGCCAAAGCCATGGGTGCTATTGGGGTTGCCGAAAGCTTCCGCGTTGACCACGCTAAAAACTTCAATGGCCCTGCCTTCGGGGCGAGAGCTGGCGGCATTATCGAAATAAATCATTTTCAGTCTGTTCCTCTTAATCGCTTAATCGCGGAGGTGGTATCTGCGTAGGAGGCTTGGAAGTCGCCTCGATAATAGAGGGATTCGGTCTGCTCCAGCAAAGCATTGAGATCGCCGAAGTCGCGGCGCTGCCTATTCGCGTAGAGAATGGCGGCGTCGGCAAGAAGCATCGACTCGTAGCTCTTCTTCAAAGCGCCGGCGACTTCATCGCCTTTGCTCTTAAGCCCGCTGACGAGGTCATTGACCTTGACTACGTCGATAGGCAAGCAGCGGAGAGAGGAATAGATGGCGTCAATGATGCCATAAAGGGCATCGATGTCGGGCTGATAGGTGTCGGTGACCGCCTTGATGCCGATTTTGCGGAGGATGAATTCGTCATCCTGGAGGGAATCGTAATAGGCCTTGACGGCGGCGAGGGCGGCTTCGGAGTCATTCTTCAGGCTCATGAGGTAGCGGTCGAAGTCATCGAGGGCGCCAGAAGCTTGGCTGGCCTCGTCATGGAGGGTGTGCATCTTCTCGACGAGCAGGGAATAGGGCTGCTTGGTGCCGGAGTGGATGAAGGTATCGAGGCTGCGCTTGGTGGCGCCGGCTTTGTTGATGAGGTTCTTGATGAGGTCGATCTTCGACTGCTCTTCGCTAGGAAGGACATAGATCTTCTTCACGTCGGGAAGGGCGTTGCAGATGCGGATGAACTTCTTCTCGATGACGGCGTCTTCGGCATAGACGGAGTCGCATTCGGATTCGAAGGTGATGCGGGCTTCCTTCTCTTTCTCGAAGGAGTCGCAGAATTCATCGACCTGGGCGAGGATGGCGTCAAGGGAGGATTGGACGTTAACGAGGTCGAACTGCTGAACCTTCTTGGTGAGGGCGACGAGTTCGTCCCTCATATCATCGATATTGGCTTTGGAGATGAGGTGATGGAGCGGATAGCCGGCCTCCGTCATCTCCTGGAAGCGGTTCTCGAGGGAATTGATCTTATCGGGGACGACGGTGGAGATGGTGATGCAGATATTGGGGAGGTCGTTCAGGTCGCGGCCAAGCTCTTTGATGACGGCGGAAATCTTCGGAAGGAGGGCGTTTGCCTCTTCGTACTGGGCGGATTCGACGAAGGTCTCGAAGTTCTTGAACTGATCATCGAGAAGGCGGAAGACGCGTTCGAAGGAAGCGGAGACAAGGGAGAGGTCCGCTTGCTTGACGTAATAGTCCTGCTTGATCTGACGGAGGTTCTCCTTTAGAAGCAAGGCCTGCTGGCGGCAATCCTCCTCCGGCTTAATGACCTGAAGCAAGTCATCGTTGAGGGAATTGACCTCTTCGTCATAGGACTGGATGGCGGCTTTGGCGGCGGGAAGAGCCGCCTGAAGCTCCTTGTAGCGGTGGTCGCTAAGGAGGTCTTTGATGTTATTGATGACGGTCTGGGCGTTGGAGTCGCTCTTATCGCGGACGTCCTTGAACCTCTTGTTGAAGTTCATGAGGGTGTTGACGTAGAGGAGGTTGGTGAGAGAGATGATCTCGATGCGCTTGATGTATTGGGAGTCCTGGCCAAAAAGAAGGGCATGGAGGTATTCAAACCTTCTGCTTAGCTCTCTGACCGACTTCTTCGCGCGGATATGGGCGAAGAGGGTGAAATATAGCAAAATCGCGATTCCGACGGCAAGGGCGGCGGCAACGGCGATGATCGTGATGACCAATGGCATCGGCATAGAGGAATCGAAAATGATGTTCATAACAAAGATATCTTAGCACTCCCGTGCGTGTACGAGCGAGGGGGAAGAGTATTTTCTTTGCGTGAATGCGCCTGCTCGCCCGCCTTGAAGCCGACTTCCCACTTATCTAAAATAGGACGTCATTTAGGGAAGCGTTTTCAATATGGAATTTTCTGAACTTCTAAATCTTACCTGGCAGCAATCGATCCCCGCTTTGTTTGGCTGGGCGCTAGCCATCGTCGCCGTCTATCTTCTCTATCTGAAGGAGATGCCGCTAAAGGAAAGGATACTCCGCACCATCGGGTTAATCCCATTTGGCCTGTTCCCGTATTTCTTCTGCGCCGATCTTCTCTCTAACTGGGCGCTTTCTATCGCCAGCAATCAGGCTGGCTGGCATGCCGCCCTCATCAACTTCGCGGTTTATGGCGGATTTGCCTGCTTATTCATCTTCCTCACCGCTTTGGTGGCGAAGAAAAAGTTTAACGAGATCTTCCTCTCCTACTCCCAGGTGATGTTCGCCTTCTTCCTTTGCCCCCTTCTCGCCACGACCTGGTGGGCGGAATCCCTGGCCGACGTCTTATTGACCGTCATCGTCATCGTCATCCTTGGCAAAGATTTGAAGTACATCGTCGGCAAGAAGATGGATAAGAACGTCACTTTCTTCTTAGTCCTTTCCATTTCCGTCACCTGGATTGGCATGCTGACCTTCTCCCAAGCCCCAGAGATCCTTACTTCAATCGATACCACAGAGTTCAGCCCCGAATTCGCTTGGCTGACCTTAACCTCCATCTTGCTGTGGCTGCTTGAGACGTTGCTGGTAAAGAGCAACTTGCTGAGCTTCCGCTCCGCCATCGAAAAGAAAACCCTCGCCGTCACCGACTCCCTCACTGGCCTCCCCAATAGCTCCGCCTTTACCTCTCTCGTCTCCAGCTTCTTTGGAAGTGGCGGAGGCAAAGACAAGGATTGGGCCTATGTCTATTTCGACGTCGACCACTTCAAATTGTTCAATGAGAAATATGGCCTAAAAGAAGGTGACGCCTTCATCAAGACCTTTGCAAGCGCCATCGTGCAATCCTTCCCCGAGCCCTCCTCCATCGTCGCAAGGGAGGCCGCTGACCGCTTCGTCGCCCTCGTTAGCCCAGACCATCTAGAAAGAAAGCTCAATGAGCTTGCCGAAAGAATGAAGCCTTACGCCAAAGACGTCGGCGCCGACGTCAAGGCCGGCATCTATATCCGCAAAGCCGGAAGCGGGGAATCCTCCATCGAAGAGGTCAACTACGATAAGGATAAAGCCACTTCCGCCCTCTCCCTCATCAAGGATAGGAAGAAGGTCGTCTTCTCCTATTACGAAGAGTCCGCCGAGAAGATCGATGGCCGTAACTTCTATATCTCCACGTCCCTGCAGAACGCCCTCGAAAACGAATGGATCAAGGTCTACTACCAGCCGGTCGTCAATTTAAAGGAACAGAAGGTCGTCTCCTATGAGGCCCTCGTCCGCTGGGATGACCCAACCTGGGGGCTTCTAAGCCCAGGACAGTTCCTCCCCGTGCTAGAAAAGGCCCACATGGTCGTCGACTTAGACGAATACGTCCTCGAGAAGATCTGCATCGACTTACGCTTAAGACTCGACCAGAAAGCCAAGGTCGTCCCCATTGGCTTCAACCTCTCCGTCCAGGACTTCGAGCTGATCGATGTCCCGGAATTGCTCTCCAGCATGCTTAGCCGCTATGGCATCGCCAAACGCTATATCTCCATCGAAGTCGATCAAAGCGCCGCCCTCGCAAAAGGCGATGATGGCGTTTGCCGCTGCGACTTTCTCCGCAAGCAGGGCTATCACGTCTGCCTCGTCGGCTTCGGCGATTACAAGTCCTCCATCGCCATACTGAAAGACCACGTCTTCGACCAGGTCAAAGTCGACTACTCCTACATGAGGCAGTTCTCCGATATCAAATCCAGAAGGCTTCTCAAGACCCTCGTCTGCGCGGGTAAGGATGCCAACACCGAGACCGTCGTCGAAGGCATCGAGACCAAAGAGATGAACGAGTACGCGGTCAAAATCGGCGCCACAGCCGGACAGGGCTACTACTATTCCTATCCTGCCCCAATCGCCGAGATCGAAAGGCTGCTCGAAGAGAAAGGCATCAAATACCCCGCCATCAAGATCGAAGAGCCCACCGAAGACGCGGATAAGCCCGAAGCAGATGCTGAGGCTAAGGGTGAAGCTTCTTTTAGCGCCCTTGGCGAAGAAAAGCCTGAAGCAGAAGCCAAGGAGGAAGCGGCCTCCGCTTCCTCTCCTAACCTTCTTGATATCGGCGCGGCCAAGCCTAACTTCTTGCAAGAGGAAGAGCAGGCCCCCGAGATAATGGCAGAGGAAGAGGAGTCCCAAGACGATCCTTCGCCCGCGATCGCCACTCCCGAAGACATGGTCACCGAAGAGAAAGCCAAGGAAAAGGAAATGTCGGAAAAAGCGCTTCCGAAAGCCTAGAATCCGCTTCTTGCTCCCCCGTTAGATTGACGGGGGATTTTTCGTTTTGTTCATCTCCATCGCTTTTTACAAAGAAAACCGTCAATGAAAACAGAGGAAATATCCTTATAGATAATCGATTATCTTAGGAAACTAGAATTGATTAATCCGTTTTCTTATTCGCCATATTAACCAAAAAAATACAGGTATTTCGATAAAACGATAATGAAACGTTTATAAAAGTACATAATCTTTCATAAAACCTATTGCAAATTCTTAGAGCAGTCGTATAAAAATGAAGTTTTATGACCGGAGGAATAACCATGGCAAAGAACAAATCACTGCTATTGTTCAGTGCGATTGCCCTGCTTGCCTCTTGTGGTGGTGGAAACGTCGGCCCCGACTCGTCATCCGCCGATAAGTCAACCCAAGAGCAAAGTGAGGCGGCATCCAGCAGCGTGATATCCAATACAAGCGAGGGGGTAAGCTCCGCTTCTAGCGAAGAAGCTCCTAGCGTTACTTCCTCCAGCGAAGAAGAAAGCCTTACAAGCGTTACGGAAAGCTCCAGCGAAGAGAGTTCATCTAGCGAAAGCTCGACTGAAGAGAGCTCCAGCGAAGAGAGTTCGCAGGAGATCGCTTACACCGTTACGGCCAATAAGCCGGGAAGCTCAATTGTCTTCACCTTCTTAGAGGAAAAGGAATCCTATCTTCCCGGAGACGTGGTCAGTTTCACCGCCAAAGCGGCGTCGAGCGTCTATGAAGTCACAAGCGTCTATTACCAAATAGATGGTGATACCTCTTATCTGAAGCAATTCATTGGCCATACCGCGGAAGGGGTTTACTCCTTCCCGATGCCAGAGGCCAACATCACCCTCGGCGGCGAGACGCGTCGTCTAGGCAAGATAAAGCTTAGCGAAGACCATACGACCATCACCCTTAGCGAAGGCTTGGATACGCAGACCTACTACTCCGTGGGCCAGCGAGTCAACTTCACCGTTTCGGTGGATGAGGGCTATCAGCTTAGCAGCGTCAAGATCTCCGGCTATGACTACGACTCCAAGGAGCCCTACTCCAGGGAGCTTAGCGAAGAAACTGGCGGAGGCTACACCTTCGTGATGTTCTCGGGCGATGTCACGATCACCGCGGTCGCAGCTGAGATTCCCCACGCCGCCGAACATGACCCTTGGGCCAACATCGCTAGCGACGCCTATTACGAAGGCAAGACCACATATAGAGATGGTGCCAACTACACCTATGACATCTATGTCGGCCTAGTGATGCACGGCAACGGCACCCTCGATTATTACGCCTACGCCTTCTCTTCCGGCGGAGGCGATGACGGGGATGGCGATTATTGGGCGCTGGGCGGATATGACTTCCGCTTAGGCGGCAATAGCGCCAACGAATCCGCTAGAAGAGAAACCGGCGATAACGTCGAATATAGCCTTGCTGATGATCTCAGTTGCCTCACCTTCACCTGGGACAGCGGCAGCAGAGCCCAAACTACCGTTGTCAATATCGGCCAAAAGGGCTCTAACGGGCTCCCTGGCACCATCACCATCGTGGAGCATAAAGACAATTCCGGGTACTTCTCCGTCAAGAACCTCGTCTGCTCCTACTCCATTGCTTAATTAATAAAGGAAATAAAATATGAAGAATAAGCGTTTACTCATTCTCTCCGCCGCAGCTTTGCTAGGCCTAGCCGCCTGCGGCAACAATCCTAGTGAGACCTCTAGTCTTACTAGCAGCGAAGCCGCCGCTTCCGCGGCAAGCTCCGAGGCTGCTTCTTCCTCCGAGAAAGAAGTCGTCAAATACACGGTCACCTTCGATTTGGCCGGTGGCACCCTTGGCGGTCTGCATACCGTCGAGCCGCAGTCGGTCGAAGAAGGCCACTGGGCCAAGAAGCCAATCGTCGATCCGGTCAAGGAGCATTGCACCTTCGAAGGCTGGTTCACCAGCGATGGCTTCCCGTTCAACTTCATGACCCAGATCTATGGCGACGTCACCCTTGTCGCGCATTGGAGCGTCATCGAATCCGATAAGATCACCCTTACCTTCGACCCCAATAACGGCCAGGCTCAGTTCACCGTCGATACCTTCGTCGGCGACTATATCGCCCCGCAGATCCCGACCCCGCCCTCTGGCATGAGCTTCCGCGGCTGGTATATCGATGGCGATACCACCCATCAGTTCACCGGCAGCGTCACTAGCGACGTCGTCTCCTATGTCCGTGCTGGCTCCATCATCAAAGCCCTTTACGAGAAAGAGTCCTTCAACTTCAAGTTCGTCCTTGATGGCGAAGGCAACGCGACCATCACTGGCCTTATCAACATCAACGCCACGGTTGCCTCTATCCCCTCTAGCATTGCCGGACATCCGGTCATCGGCATCGCCAATAGCGCCTTCTCCTCCCGCACCTATCTAACGGAGGTCAACGTCCCTGCCTCAGTCAAGAACATGACCGCCCACGCCTTTATCGGCGCCAGGGCATTAGCCAACGTCAACGTCGATCCCGGCAACCCCTATTTCAAGTCCATCAACGGCGTCGTCTATTCCAAAGATGGCACCATTCTCGTCGGCGTGCCGCAGAAGAACACCAACGGCACCTTCACCATTCCTAGCGGCGTCAAGAAGATCGGCACCTACGCCTTCTATGGCCAGAATGAATACTATGGCGGCATCACCGGCATCAACTTCCCCGAAGGGCTAGAGGAAATCGGAGACCGCGCCTTCTATAACTGCAACTCCATCAAATCCCTTACCTTCCCCTCTTCCTTGAAGAAGATCGGCGATTATGCCTTCGCTACCTTCACCGCCTCCGCCGATAAGATGGTGATGCGCTGGAACAATGGCCTTGAGGAGATCGGCAACGATGCCTTCATGGGCGTCTACCTCGCCGATGCCCTTGAGATTCCTAACTCCGTTAAGAAGATCGGCGAATTCGCCTTCGCCACCCCGCAGGGCAGCCATAACGCCATCACCAAGGTTAAGCTTCCGTCCTCTTTGGAAGAGCTCGGCGCAGCCGCCTTCTATAACGACTTCGGCATCGGCAAGATCTCCCTTGACGCTTCCAATGAGCACTATGTCGTCAAGGACAACATCCTCTACACCAAAGACATGAAGAAGCTTGTCTGGGCGCCTAGCGATACTGCTTCCGTCACCGGCAATTCCGATATCGTCATCCCAGAAGGGGTTGAGGAGTTGGGAACGAGATCTCTAGGCGAGCTCCGTTACATGACCTCGCTTACCTTGCCGAAATCTCTTCTGCGCATCGATGATGAAGCTTTCCACGGCTCTCATTTCCTCACCTCTATCGTCATCCCGGACAAAGTGGAGTATATCGGCGCCAGCGCCTTTGATTACTGCGACGCCCTCCTCTCCGTTACCTTCGGCTCCGGAGTAAAGGAAATCGGCTCCTACGCCTTTGGTGACAATACCGCCTTGCGTAGCGTCAGCTTCCCGAAGTCGCTAAGAAAGATCGGAAGAAGCGCCTTCTCCGGCACCCCGCTTGCCACCATCAACTTCAACGAAGGCCTAGAGGAAATCGGCGATACCGCCTTCAACTACAACCCCGCCTCTTCCTATGACGAGGAAGGCTATGGCCCGACCATTTCCGCCAAACTCACCTCCATCGTCTTGCCTGACTCTTTGAAGACCCTCGGCAATGGCGCATTCGCCAACCAGTCCGCGGTCACCTCCATCACCTTCGGCGCAGGGCTCCAGAGCATTGGCCTTAGCGCCTTTGGCGGCGATAACAGAATGAAGCCTTCCGCTTTAAACCTCACTTCCGCCGCGGTTGCCGCCGGATGGAAGGTCAGCAACTTCACCGTCTATAACGCCGATAAGACCGCGCTATATTGCTCGCCTGCCCTCAATGGCGCCATCATGCTCGAAGCAGATACGCTCAAGGTCGGAGAAGGCGCCTTCGATCACGTCAAGGCCACCGGCATCACCGCCTTCCCAGAAGGACTAACGGAAATCGGAGAAGGCGCCTTCGAATACGCTTTCGCCTCCAGTGCCACAATCAACCTCGAATTCCCGAGCACCCTTAAGGCAATCGAAGACGGCGCCTTCTACTTCGCCGATGTCGATAAAGTCACCTTCAAAGAGGGTCTACAGACCATCGGCGAAGGCGCATTCACCTTCTCCGATATCGGAAGCGTCGTCTTCCCGAATTCGCTTTCCTCCATTGGCAATAGCGCCTTCGCGGCCAATATGAACCTCTCTTCCATCACCTTTGGCTCTGGGCTAAAGGAGCTTGGCGATGAGGCCTTCTTCAACGTTACTAAGCCAAGCAGCGTTGTCTTGCCCTCTTCCTTGGAGAAGCTTGGCGATGGCATCTTCGCCGCCAATCGGAAATCTAGCCTAGCCACCATCAGCTTCGCGGGGGCAAACGCCAACTACGTCGCTGAGGATAACGTCATCTATAGCAAGGATAAATCGCTGCTTAAGATGGTCGCTCCTGGCAGAACGACGAGCAGCCTACTCTTGCCCGATAGCGTCAAGGAAATCGCTTCTTATGGCATCTATGACGTCCAGGCGATGACCTCGCTAGATCTAGGTAAAGGCATCGAGAGGATCGGCGATTATGGCCTAGGCTATAACACCAGCCTCGCCTCCTTGAAGCTTCCAAGCACCCTCACCTACATTGGTGACCGCTTCATGGAAGGCAGCGGCAAGACCGTCGTCACCGCCGACTTCTCGATCGAATATTCCATCATCCACTTCCATAGCGATTGGCTTGGCGGCAGCAACCTTGCCTCCATCAGCTACTTAGGAGAATAAAAAATGAAGCGCAGTTATTTAGTTCTTTCGCTTCCCTTGTTCCTTCTCTCTGCCTGCGGCGGTAATAGCGCCCTAGCAGAGAGCTCTGCCGAGGGGGCATTGACCCAGTTTTATCTTAACGATGGCACCGACACGGTGAGCTTCGAGCTCCGCGCTGGGGCGGATGGCCTTCTTGCCAACCCTGGCAAGCCTGGCATCCGCAACCATTTCGTCTTCGATGGCTGGTTCACCGAAAAAGAAGGCGGCGAGAAGTTTGACTTCTCCTATAAGGCCCCTAGCGCCCTTTATGCCCATTGGCATTTCTGGAATGGCGCCCCTAGGGATCAGAAGGTCCTCGACTTTGTCGATGCGATCAAAGAGCTCACCCCGCTCACCGTCAAGACCTACGGCGACGTTGACATCGCCTATCAGAGCCAGCAAAGCGGCGGCGTCATGACGATGAAGGATATCTTCGTCGCCAAGCGTTACGAAGAGCTCGTCCAGACAGAACATTACTATCCTAAGTACTACACGGCCGAAACTGATCTCTCCGACGATCAAAAGGAAGAGGGCATCACTATTGAGCAGGCTAATGAGCAAGCCCTCACCCAGACCGTGCAGGACTACTATGAAGACGGCACCTTCTACTCCTTGCACCGCTATAACAAGAACAACCCCGCCGTCGATAAGTCCGCCCGTAACTATCGCGAAGAGACCAAAGTTGATCCCGACAAAGTCGAAGCCTATATGGCCATCGATTTCTCCTCTTACTTCCTTGGCGGCGTCAACGCCCTCTATGGCTTGCTCGCCAATAAGAATTGGTCGGCAAGCGAGGTTCAAAGCAAAGGGAGATTAAGCCTTGGCGCCAACGCCTACTACATCAAAGGCCTTGACCCCACCGCCTTCGATTCAAAAGCGACCGGACTAAACTTCGAGGTTGCCTATACCCGCTTCAAGCAGGGCAGCGAATATTCCATAACTACCCTATACGAATCAAGTGGCTCCGTCGCCCTTGTCGATGGCAAGATCCTCCATGCCCAAGTCGTCACGGTCAACCAGACCTATGTCGATAGCGACCTCATGGAGCAATATACCTTCGAGTCCATGTATGACTTCACCCCGGGTGAGTCCTTCCCCTCTTTTGAAGGAGAAAGGCTTGTTCCGAAGGATTTCCCGCTTCCGGAGACTGAGGACTAGTTCTCTATAATCAATCGCCTCTAGCAGCCCGCTAGAGGCTTTTCTTTTCCTAGCGCTATAAAGTTTAGCGTGGAGGGGTGAAAAACCTCTAAAGTTAACTGTGGAGCCCAAAGGGCCCATCCGGCCGGATGGGCCCTTTCTCATCCCTTCTTGGGGGAGTGTGAGACCTCTTTGCTGCAAATAAGCATCAGCCTCCTTGGCAGATTTTTGTGTTCAGGCTAATCGTACCAAAGCGGCTGCTTTTTTGACGCAAAAAATGGAGGGATGAGCCCTCCACAGTTAACTTTACAGGATCCGCGGCCCTCCACACTTAACTTTATAGGGGGGGGTCAAATCCACGCTAAATTTTATAGCCCCCTTTTCGTTAATTAGGCAAAAGAAAAGGCGAGCACGTGGCACGCCTAATCGATTAAAGGATGGGGTTATGCGGCGACAATCACGTGGTCGGCGGAGCACGTATAGCTGCCGATCACGTTGCCTTGGCTATCTTTGATGGTGAAGGAAGAGTCTTTGGCGGAGAAGTCGGTGCCAGCTGTGAATTCGACGCTGCAGCCTAGGTAGACGACATCGCCTTTGCGGCAGGCATAGATACGCTGGGCCTCCTCGCCGTTATTTCTAACGGAGAGGATGAGGATTTTATCTTCTGCATTCGCGGAAGAGGTGTCATAGCCGGCGGTAGAGGCATATTTAGCCCCCAGAGAGTAGGAGTAAGGTGCCTTAGAGGAAAGGAAGTAATCGGTTCCATCGCTTGGCGATTGCATCCATAGGACCTCGCCATCGGTGTAGCCGTAGCTCGTCTTGCCAGAAAGGGTGAAGCTTAGCTTAGCAATGCCGTTTATAGAAGAGACCTCTTTGACTTCGGCGTTATTGACGAAGCCTTCACCCGTCGCGGTGCCGTATTGGTCAATGCCGGCAAGTTTCCAATAAGAGCTGCTGCCATTTTTGGCGCCACACATCTGCTTGCCAACGTAAGACTTGCCAGCAAGGGTGCCCTCGACGGGAAGTGCGGTCAGCTTAACATCGCCTTCATTGGAGCTAATGGCCTTGATGTAATAGACCGTATTGGCGTTGAAGGTCTGAATAGAGGCATCAGTAATCTTCGTGGCGGAGGCATAGATGTTGCCAGAACGCAGCTCAAGGCTTGCGGTGGCGCCATCAAGCGGCTCCGCTAAGGCGGCAGAGAGCGTGTACTTAGAGACAAGGGAGGGTTTGATGGCCTTCCACTCGCCGTTTTTCATAACGGCGTCGCTGAGGCTATCGGCAAGCTCAAGAACCTTGATGTTGCTAATGCGGTCAGAAGAAGAAGAATAAGAGCTATAATCCGTTTTGATTTTCAAGGTGTAGTCGCCGCCTTCGCTTGGCGTTACCTGGAAGGACTTGTTCTTGTTGTAATCGCCATCGTAGGTTCCGAATGACAGCTTGCCGGAAGCGATGGCGGCTGCTTCCGCATCGTCAGAAGGACGAAGCTCATAATCCCTAGAGCCGGAATAAGTAGATGCCTTCGCCGCGATGGTGGCCCAGATTTCATAGGTCTTGCCCGCTTCTAGGTGCATCTTGAAGTATTGGTAGTTGCCGCCTAGATAGGTGGTGGCGACATCTTCGCCGACCTTCACTTCAATCGGGTCCTCATAGGAGAGGCCCGCCGGAAGCTTATCGAGCAAGAAGGTGCTGCCATCTCCTTCTAGCAAATGGCTATCGTAGCTATGGTTGATGGCAACGTAATAGGTGTCGCCAACGGTGAAGCCATTGATGTTCTTGCTGGCCGCGTAGCTGCCAGAGACCTTTCCAAAGCTCTTGGAGAAGTCTTCGTTATAGATCTCGAAGCTGGCGTTCATATTGCGCGGATTGCTTTGGTTCGGAGTCGATGAGACGCTATAGCCGCTATCATCCGCGACGAACTTATAGAACTCATAGATTTGTTCCTGGAAAAGGCGGTTGTCGGTGAAGGTCTCGCCCTTGCCCTTCTCGATGGCCTTGGCCTCGCTTGGCAAGTCGCCATCGACGGCGAAGAAGTCGATGGTGAGGTTAGCATAGACCGGGGTCGCAGAGGCGCTGGTATCATCATAGGCCGCCGCGGTAAAGTAATAGGTTTCGCCTGGGTTCATCTTCACGCCGACGATGTCATGGGGTTTGCCAGTGACGGTTTCTTTGACGGCGTTAGCGGCGCTAGCGGAGGTGACGGAGACATCTTGGGTGAAGGCAGCGTCCTTATAGACATGGATGTCATTAGAGTAGTCGCTTCTATTGCCGCTAGTCACATCGGCAGAGGTGATCTGGAAGTAATAGCGGTCAACGCTTGCTTTCTCCGGGGCGGTGAACTTGAAGTAGGCCTTCTTCATCGCATCGGTGGTCTCGACCTTAACTGAGCCATCAGTGACAAGATCGATTGCCAAGGCGGAAGAAGAGCCAGGCAGCGGGTCGATGTATTTGGCATAGAGGTCAACGCCTTCGTCATTGAGGGTAAGCGGGAAGCTCGCCTTCTTCTCATAGGCAGAATCAAGGAACCAGCCGCCAAACATCTTTCCGCTTGGAGCAACTGGGGAGCCTGGGTAAGCGAATTTGCGGCCGCCAGCAAAGGCGGAGGTCAGATAATCGCCGGTTCTCTCCTCCCCATCGTAAGTAAGGGTGCCATCTCCGATATGGATATTGATATCGACCTTGGCAGTGTCGCTACAGACATAATCCGTAACGGAGAAGATGTCGCATTTCGGAGAAGCCTCCTTCATGGCCGCGCGACTTGCTTCGGTTCCCTTGAATTCAATAGAGGCAGGAAGGAAGTCATTGGTCTTATAGCCATAGTTATAAGCATAGGACTTGAAGAGTTCCTTATTCGGAACCGCGGTGACTTTCGGCCCCATGACAAGCGTTTCGACCTTGTTGATGAAAAGGCCATAGCTAGAAGAAGACGAATAATAGGTATCCCCAACCGTGGTGAGCGCCTTGGCGTTCCAATATATGGTCGTAATCGGGGCGATGCTATAACCATAGCTACTATGGAAAGCGGCAGCTTTGATTTCGACGAGATCTTCCGGAAGCTCAATCTCTTTTAAGGAGGTGCAGCCCTGGAAGGCGTTATAGCTAAAGACGCGGATTGTGCTTGGCAAATGGATGGCGGTAAGCTTGCTGGCGTCTTGGAAGCCATTGCTCGCATAAGAAGAATAAGAGGCGTTGGGGTTACCGATAGAGACGACTTTGGCCGCCTTGATGACGTGACTGTTATAGGAGCTTGCGCTGACATAGACGTCTTCGGGGATTGTGACTTCGGTCAAGGAGTTAAGTTTGCTCGTATCGGCATCGACATAGGCTTCGTTCTCATTGCAGACGCTGGAAGAGGAGCTGCCAAGAGTGAACTTCAGTCCAGGGATCGAGGTTGCTTCATGCTCAAAGCCAAGGACGTTGGCGGTTACGGAGACGCTCTTGTCCATGCCTTGCCAAGTCTCGGCCTCAAATTCGACGGCAATCTCATCGCTTGCATGGGAAGAAGGGATGTTCTTGAGGGTATAGACAAGATAATAAACGGTGCCCTCGGTAGTGAAATCGCCATCCCATCTGACCTTATCTTCATCAGAAAGGGAAGTGTAGGCGGTCAGAACCGGCAAAGAGCCCTCAGGGAGGACCTTGGTGCCATCGGCGGCGGTGACAGATCTCACGACCTTGACGCTATAGACATCTTCTAGTCCAGTGAACCTTGCGATGAAGCGAAGGTTAACCGTTCCATCGCTGTTTTTGATCTCCTGGAAGCCCATGTTCGAGCTAAGGGTCATCGAAACGGAGGAATTGCCTGTAGCGGCATTTAGCTTCACGCCAACGCCGATTTCGTCTTTGACGGTAGCGGCAGAGGGGTCTTTGTCTTCGGTTTTGTCTTCGACGAAGGAAGTAACGCCAATTTCGGGGGCAGTCGGCACTTTAGAGCAGCCAGCAAGTCCTCCAAGGCCCAATAAGGCGGCAACAGAGAGAACGAATAGTTTTGCTTTGTAGTTTTTCATTTTCGTTAATCTCCTTTAGGCGGCGGGGAACTCTTCGCTAGTTCCATCTCCGGCTTGCTCTCCAGTTTTGAAGGAATCGACGCGTTCTGGCGTGATATCGAAGCCTTTCGTGACGTCGACTTTTAGCTTCGTCGGAGTGAAATAGGAGGCGGTGCTGCTATATGTTCCATAGACATCGGCGGAAACTAGGCTGCCGGTTTTGCCATCCACGCCGATGACGACTTTAGAATACTTTTGCCAACCAGAGGGCAGATTGCTCGCGGTCACAAGGAAGGAAGTGAGCGAGAGGTCCTGCTCGAGGTTTCTATTCGCGGTGAAGTATTCGATGCCATTAGAGGCAGAATCAAATTTCCAAGCATCCTTATCCGCCATCTTGCCCAGGCGATATTCACCAAGGTCAAGGCTCATCTTGTCGGAATCGCGATACTTGAAGCCATCGTTGAATTTGGTGAGCTTGTAAACTTCCCCATTCCCCGCGTCTAGATAGCCGTAGGACTGCTTCTTCTCGCTGTTATCGACATAGAGTCCGTCATGCAAAGACCAGCCAATGGAGTATTCCTCCCAGGTAAGGGAATATTTATCGTTGCATAAATCGCTCGAGGAGAAGCTGCGGCTTAGCGTCGCGGGGTTAGACTCGTCGATGGCCACTTCGTTAACGACGCCGCTGACTTTGATAGCGCTATTGGTAGAGTCGGATTTCAGAAGAAGATCGGCAACGCCTTCTTTGTCCTTGATCCTAATGTCATCGCCAACTTTGCTAAAGAAGCAGCGACCATCGAAGCCTGCACTGGTGACTACGCAGCTTTTAGCATCGCCAGAGAAGCGAATCGTTATCGGGTCACCATTCTCATTCTCCCCGCGATAAAGCCGTCCAAGGGTCGGCAGGAAATCGTAGCTATTCTTTCTATCCGAATCATCGCTAGAGCAGATGAAGTCCAAACGGGCGGATTTGATTTCGATTGGCCCACTAACTTCCACGCTGAAGTAATTGGGGTAATCTTCCACGAAATCAAAGGAAACGCCCTGTTTGCCATATCCTTCTCTTTCATCTACGCTATCCCAACCCCAATGGAAGAGGATATCGCCTTCATACCCCGGCGCATCGATGACGATGCTCTTGATCTGGTGGATGATCGTTTCGTTTCGGAATGATGCGCTTCCGTCACTTTTCGCCCAAAGCCCGTCGGCGGCCATTAGGTTACTGGATAAAAAGCGAAACTCATTGCCGAGGTCGCTATCGGCGCCAAACTCCTCAGACTCCAATGCGTTTTTCTCCGCGGAGAAAGTGATCCCCCAGGTCTGGCTTTCGCCAAACGTGGTCAAGGATTCTTTCGGAGATAGGGAAACCGCGGAGACGGCGCCCACTCCTAATACGGCAATTACCGCGATGCACGACAATACCCGTGTTCTTTTGTTGTTATCCATAAACTCCCTCATTTACGTATCAAGGCCTATCAACAAATGCCTATGAACTTCAACAATGTAATCAACGTATAGTTTTTGTCAATTGGCAATCGTGTTCGATGTCGTTATTGGGTTATTCGTTTCCGCCTAATCCCCGGCTGGGATGATTATTCCGGGGGAACGGGACTATGAACGGTTTGAACCCAGCATACGTGGAATCGGTGATCAAGAAGGCGAAAGAGGGACAGCTCACGACGGGGCAGGCCGCCGAGAGGATTCCCCTAAGACCATAATCGACATATACCTCACCAGGTCTAGGAAGCGCGTCGCCCTCTTCGCTATCAGGCTTTGGCCCCTCATCAAAATCGAGAAAAGGAAGCAGGAGGACCAGCCAAAGTCCGTGGGCAGGCCAAAATACATCATAGGCCCCAACCATCCCTGGAGGAGGTACGTACCGCAGTAAAAGCCAAGAAAGGGCAGAAACAAGTCACCTCATAATGACACCGCATGAATCCATCACCTTTTAAATGGCGATTTAACGGAAGATGCCTTTCCCAAGACAAACCAATTTTGAAAATCAGTCAGGAAATTAGGCAATAGGAGAAGGGAGCCTTGTTCGCAAGCACGCTTTTTGCTTCATTATGAAAACGCCGAATCTTTGCGAATCGGCGTTTGCATCTCAGGCGTTCAGGTAGATAAATGATTGAGGGGCTGCCTTAATGCCATAAAAACTCAATTCGAGAGGGCTGTCATAAACTTTGACCTCGCCCAGACGATAGGCATAAGCCACGCTTCTTCCTTGAAAATATTCGTCAAAGAAGGCTTTGCTTATGCCAGACTGATCCTTCGTTTCGGCCCAAAGGTCTTCGGGAGTCAATTCCAACACTTCAAGGATTTTCGCTTCAGCGACCACGCGTTTAACGGGGGTGGTTTCGTAGATAATCAAAGAATCGACGTCTTTTTTGGCCGCCTTGGTGCGATATTCAAACTTCTTTTCGCCAGAAAGGATTTTCGCGACGTGCTCAGGATTAATGGATATCAATATTTTCCTCATTTTTGCTCTCCTTCCTCGATGATTTGCTTTGCTTGAGCCAGGCTTACTGCGGTGTTTATCCTCGGTCCCGAGAAGGGGTCGACGATTCCGAAGTCTGCCAGTTTGGATAAAGTCACCTTTCTGTTGAACGGCCTCAAGAATAGCAGTTTGATAACGGTCCGGTACTGGTTCTTGTTTTAGAAAGATTTTAGCTCATCAGAAGTGAAAACGCTCTTGTTTTTGACCAATCCAAGGTATTCTTTTAGATGACAGCAACGATGCAACAATCTCCATGGGTTGGACGTACCCAGGCCCATTTTCCTATAATTTCCTTCCCCGCCGCCCGAAGAAAGGAGACAGGCACATAAAGGAAAAGAAGAGAATCGGGCACAACGATCGGATCAACATCCAGGCCGCCATCGCCAAGGGATGGACGCCGGCCCAAACCGCCAAGCTCCTCTCCAAATCCAGGTCCACGGTCTACCGCGTGATTGTCAACAACACCACCATCTAAGGACTGCAGGCACGCCCGCTTGCACATCGCGAAATCCTGCGCCGCCCAGGCTGTTGCAATCTCTCTGTCAAGTAACATTCAAAAACATTTCTTCATTGCTGTTGACTTCCCTCCACGTATGCGCGTATATTTACACCTGCGTAATGAAGCAGCATGTTTCTACGCTTCCGTCCGACGTTGGAGAATTTAAACAAAGTAAGCCCTGCAGCTACTTGGGCCGAAATCAAGTTCCAACACCCGGGAAGCTGGGAGAAACACCCATAGCCTTTGTTAACGCAAAGAAAGGGGACATTAAAATATGTCTAGATACATTGGAAGCACCTGGAGCAAATCCCGTCACCTTGGTTTCTCTGTCCTTGAGACCGGCGATGAGCTCAAAAAGCGTGCCTATGGCCCGGGCCAGCATGGCGCCGACCGCAAGAGAAAGCCGTCTGAATACGGCGCTCAGCTACTCGAGAAGCAGAAGCTTCGCACCCTCTACGGAATCTCCGAACGTCAGTTCCGCAACATGTTCATCGAAGCCAAGAAGGATAAGAATACCGTCACCGGTCTTGCCTTCTTCCGTCTTCTAGAAGCCAGACTCGATAACCTTGTTTATCGCTTCGGCTTCGCCAGAACCCGCGCTGCCGCCCGTCAGCTCGTCAACCACGGCCACGTCCTCGTCAACGGCAAGAAGGTCGATATCCCGTCCTATCGCTGCTCCGTTAACGATGTCATCACCTTCAAGGGTGATAGCCCGCTTAAGGTCGTCAAGGAATCCTTGGATTCCGCTCCGGCCCACGTCGCTTATGTCACTGTTGATGCCGAGAAGCTCCAGGGAACCTTCGCAAGACTCCCAGAGCGCAACGAGCTCACCAAGGACATCAAGGAAGCTGCCGTCATCGAATACTACAACCGCAAGCTTTAATCCTGCGTTTGTCGGAAACGATCACAACTTGTAAGCCCGCCAGACAAGCTGCTCTGGCGGGCTTTCCTTTTATCCTTATATATAGATATAAATAAATATCCACCGGAAAATCCGGTGGTATTTCATTTTCGGGCACTTAAGCCCTCTGGTACCAGCTGCCGCTCAATGCGGCCGCGG